>DUUN01000575.1 GCA_012841535.1 Gallicola sp.
GTGTATGTAAATGGTTTTGCTATTTTGTTTAAAGATGCTGCATCTATTACTTACACATATAATGTTCCCTCTTTCAAGAAATTGAAGTTTGATTTTGATAGAGGGAAAAAATATAAAATAACTGCTTCTTTCAATCGGGAAAAAGCAAGTTTAAAAGGGTTAACATCGAAAAATTTTACAATAAAAAACATTCGTAATGTTGAAGCAATTAAATCTTAGCCCCTGCAAAAATATCTTTACAATCTTTTGTTGTTAACCCTTGTTTTAGAAATAATCTATCAAGGGTTTCTTTGTCTTTAAGTATTGTATCCATATGTACGTCTAATGAATTGTCCATTATTAGTATATAATACATTACATTACCAACCATTCCAATTCTTTCAGTTCTAGAAACTGATTGGTCCCAATTAACAAAATCCGCATTACGTGAAAAATATATAACATGTCGCACGAACTGTAAATTAGTTCCTGTCCCTAAAGTTGCTGGATTTGCAATCAATATTTTAACTTTTTTATCTGTTTTGAATTTATTTATTTGCTCGTCACGCCATTCATATTTTTCTCTTCCTTTAGGTGTTGTTGTACCACTTATACAAATTGGATTATACTTTTCGAAAGCTTTTCCAAGCCTATCGATTGTATCAGGATGTTCTTCCCAAATTACTATTTTTTCATCACCGTCTTCTAATATGGAATCAATTAATGAATTGGCTGTTTTAAACTTTAAAGAATCTTCAAACTTCCAATTTTTTAATCCACCAAATTCTAAAATTTTATCAGCAACTAGTAGGGGGTCTGAAAGAACCGACATCATATATGGGAATTTTACAATTAAATCTTTATATTTAATTACGCCATTTTCTTCTTTAAGTGTCGTCAACTCTTCATTTACAATGGATTGATATATTTGTTTTTGCATTCCTTCAAAAGGAATATAAATAGGCTTCCAAATAACTTCAGGTAAATTTTTAACAACGTCTCTTAAAAATCTTCTACAATAATATGGCTTGATTCTTTCAAGAAATTTGTTTGCTTTTTCTTCGTCTATTGATGCCAGCGCATATTTAGAAAAACCGTTTCCAACTTCTCCCAACGTATGAAGAAAACTAACATAATCACTATCAACTAAATTATCATCAAGAAATTTTAAATTTGAATAAAGGTCTTGAATTCCTTGCGGGTGTGGAGTACCAGTTAAACAAAATCTATAATCGAAAAAATGTTTATGTTTGTGAAGTATTTGTGTTCGGCGGGCACTCATATTTTTAATTTTATGAGACTCATCTAATATTATAAGTCTGTTATCACCCCACCAAGAAAAGTCTAACTGTTCTTTTCTATAATTTTTTACTTTTTCATTATAAAGCTTTTTGTTTATTCTTTCAAGTCTTAATTTTCTTTCTGTGGGATCAAGTTTATCTAAATCAATTTTATTTTCTTTACAATATTTTTCTATTGGTTTTGTTATTTTAATAAAGGGCTTATAAGGATTTTCTTGTTTATATGCATAATCAGAACATAGCCTAAA
>DUUN01000066.1 GCA_012841535.1 Gallicola sp.
CCAATTATCACTGTTTTGAGGGGGGGGAGCACTTTTTGGAAATGAAAGACAGGAGCTGTAATGATCTACTTGTCAGGTGTTTAAGAATAAGAACCGATTGATTTTGATTTTAGTCGGTTGATACTGAATTATAAAATAAAATTATGATTCAATATACAGACATAGAAGGTCTATTAATCTTAGATGGATTTAGATTTAACGATTTGCGTGGTTCGTTGATTAAACCATACTCTAAATCTTTTTTTAAGGGTTACGAAAATAAAATTAACTTAGATATCAAGGAGACATGGTTTACAAAATCGCACAAAAATGTAATCAGAGGCATGCATTTACAAGTAGGAGAATTTGCTTGTGAGAAAATTGTATCAGTTATTCAAGGTAAATTATTAGATGTAATACTTGACATCAGAAAAACATCTAAGACTTATGGTAAAGTATTTGAAATTGAATTAAATGAGGATGAACCTAAAGCTATTTACATACCAGTTGGATGTGCTCATGGATATAAAGTACTTGAGGATAATACAATGACTATGTATATGGCAACTGAAATTAACGTACCAAAATGTGATGTAGGTATAAGATGGAATTCTTTTAATTATGATTGGAAAATAGAAAAACCAATTATTTCTGAGAAAGACCTTAATCTTCCTTTGTTTAATTCAATATAAATTAATATGGTTACTATTTTAGGAGCTGGAATAGCTGGAATTTCAGCAGGTTATCATTTATCATTATTAGATCATGAAAATATTATTTATGAATCCAGATCATCATGGGGAGGATTATTGGACAATTTTTCAATAGGAGAAGGATTCCTATTTGACTATTTCGTACATTTATCTTTGACTGAGAATGAGTATGTAAAAGATTTATTTTCAAAATCCACATCTTTTATAAATCATAGACCTGAATCTGTTAATTACTACAAAGGAGTTTGGCTGAAACATCCAGCACAAAATAATCTTGCACCTCTTTCGAGTGATGAAAAGGTGAAAATTATAATGGATTTTATAAAAAAGCCAGAGTTTCAAAAACATAATAATTATGAAGATTGGCTTTTAGCTCAATTCGGAGAGTATTTTGCGACTAACTTTCCTTTGAAATACACCCTAAAGTATTGGACAACAGAAGCAAAAAAATTAACAACTGATTGGGTAGGCAGCAGATTTAGTTTACCACCAATAGAAGATTTATTAAAGGGCTCTTTTGAAGAACAAAGCAAGAACTTTTATTATGCAAAAGAAATGAGATATCCTGAAAAAGGAGGATTTAAATCATTTCTTAATTTTATGGTAAAAGAATTGAATATCCAAGTTAATAAAAAAGCTGTTCTGATAGATACTAAAGCAAAAAGAATTGAATTTTCAGATGGGTCTTCAAAATACTATGATAAACTTATTTCTTCTATTCCATTACCGGTATTAATTGATATAGTTCAAGATGTACCAGAAATAGTTAGGATTGCAGCATCAAAATTAATTGCGACTTCTGGACAATTAGTATCATTAGGATTTAATCGTCCTGATATTTCTCCTAAGATGTGGTTCTATATTTATGACGAAGATATTGAACCAGCTCGTGCATATTCTCCCTCCATAAAATCTCCAAATAACGCTCCTCATGATAAAAGTTCATTACAATTTGAGACTTACTATTCTAAGTTAAGGCCAAAACGTGTGAATGGAGATAATTTGGTTGAACATATTATTGAAAAGGGAGAAATAATGAAACTTTGGTCAAAAAATGATATTGTAGTAAGTGATTACAGAGAAGTTGAATATGCTAATGTTATTTTTGATTCAAATAGAAAAAAGAATTTGGAAATAGTGAGGTCATATCTTATAGATCAAGAAATTTATACATGTGGTCGTTTTGGAGAGTGGGAGTATTTTTGGACAGATCAAAGTTTAATGAGTGGTAAACAAGCTGTAGAAAATCTTATTTTGAAGAATAATAAATGAGCATTTCTTTATCCAAGAAAGATGTAGCTTGGGGATATATAGCACAATTCTTTTCTTTAGCAACAGGATTAATAACATTACCATTAATCCTGAATATGCTTTCAACAGAAGAAATTACTCTGAACTACCTCATGATTACTGTGGGATCTTTGGTATCTCTTTTCGATTTTGGATTTGCTCCACAATTTGGTCGAAATATTACATATATATTCAGTGGCTCAAAAAAATTACAAAAAGAAGGAATAGAAATATCTACTGAATCAAATGGAATAAATTATAGGCTTTTAGCAACAATGATTCATACTGCCAGATATGTTTATCGGCGTATAGGACTAATTGTGCTGGTTGTAATGCTCACTTTTGGAACATTATATATTGCAAAGGCTACAAATGGATTCAGTAATGTAGAAAACTCTTTTATTATTTGGATAGTATATTCATTATCAACTTTTTTTAATATTTATTTTGCATATTACTCATCATTATTAACTGGTAAAGGGTTAATAATGGAATCTAAAAAGGCGAGTATATATACTTCTTTTATAAAAATAATATTAACTTTTTTGTTTTTATACACAGGATTAGGATTACTAGGGGTTTCCTTAGCAAATTTGTTGGCTCCATTCGCAAATCGCTTTATCTCATATCATTATTTTTTCACTAAAGATTTAAAAGAAAAAATCTCAGCTTTTATAATAACTAAAAATGAAAAAATTGACTTATTCAAAATAATTTGGCATAATGCAAAAAAATTAGGATTAGTCTTTTTAGGAAGCTATGCTATTAGTAAATTAGGAATATTTTTGGCTGGTTTGTATTTGTCACCAAGTGAAGTTGCTTCCTATGGATTGATGTTACAACTTGTAGGAATTATTTCTGGGGTTGCTTCAACATTATTTAGTGTTTATCAGCCAAAGTTTGCAGATTTAAGAGTTAGAAATGATAATGCGTTATTAATTAAGAATTTTGCTTTCACAATGAATATTTTTTATCTACTCTTCATCATTGGAACGGCTTCTCTGATTATATTAGGACCTCCTTTATTAAAGGTTATCGGTTCTAATGCTTTATTACCTCCAATATCCATTATTTTATTATACTCAATAATAATGCTTCTGGAAGGGAATCACTCCAATTTCGCTACTTTTATTGTTACAAAAAATAGCATCCCATTTGTAAAGCCATCTCTAATTGCCGGAGCTGCAATAGGAGTCGGTAGTTTTCTTTCATTACAATATACTAATCTCGGAATTTTAGGACTTGTACTGGTGCAAGGATTATGTCAAATTGTATATGCAAACTGGAAATGGCCACATGTCGTCTGCAAGGAATTCAATATTAATTTCCCGAAATTTTTAACAATGGGTTTTAAAGAATCATTCAATAAATTAAAAGCTTTCATATGATTGATCAACATACAGATTTATTTAAATACGTAGACAATTTTTCTAAAACAGCACATATTCCATCAATATCAATTATTGAATCCAAAGTTGATTATATCCCAGAAATTACAATAGCCATTCCTACTTACAAAAGAACAGATTTATTGAAAGAAGCTATTGACAGTGCAATTAATCAAATAGATTATACAAATTATGATATTATAGTTGTTGATAATAATCCGGAAAGAGACTGTGATACTGAAAAGCTGATTAAATCTTACAATAATCCAATAATTAGCTATTATAAGAATTCAGAAAATTTAGGTATGTGTGGAAATTGGAATCGGCTCTTTACTTTAGCAAAAGGTAAATATGTAGTTATGTTGCATGATGATGATTTGCTAGAACCTTATTATCTTAAGACATTAAAGCAAGTATTAGTTAGTTTGAAAAAAGAGCCAGATGCAGTATATTTTCCAACTAAAATCATAAAAAGTAATATGATAGATAATGATGATAATCAATTTGAAAATTTCAATTCTAAGTATTTACTAAAAATAAAACCATTTGATTTCCTATTTGGAAATATTGTATGGATAATTGGTGCATGTTTTAACAGAACGACAATTATAAATTCTGGGGGATTTTCAGAGAATTTCTATCCTTCATTTGACTATGCTTTTTTTGTTAGATTAAGTAAGAATATGAAGAGTTATACTATAATAGGACAACATTCTACTAGATATAGAATATTAGAGAATGAAAGTTTGAAAACAGATATAATCTTGAAATTTATTGAAATGGATAATATGATTAAGAAAAATATATTGTCTAATTATTCAATAAAATTTAACATACCGTTTATATCGTTGTTTAAAGTAAGGGATTTTATATATCTTACAAATATGTCGGTTTTATTTAATAATAACGATCCACTTATAGAAAATGAAAGGATCAAAATGTTAAACTGTATCTCATATTTGGATAGATTTACCTCTCGTTTGATGATATTTATGCAGAAAATTTCATTTCGTTTAAGAAGACATATAGTGAATCAATAAAAAAATTATAGCTGTAAATAGATATATTTCAATGAAAAAAATTTTATATATAACAACTCAAAGTCCTTTTGAAACATATTCTGGAGGTCATCAGCGTTCGAGGCTTATTTTTAAAGCTCTTTGCGAAATAGGAAAAGTCGATCTAGTTTCTTTTACAAATGATATCCTACGAAAAGAAGATAAAGATAGCGATAAATATTCTATTAGGTTTTTCGGTCCTATAAATACTGAAGTAAACCAAAAATCATTGAGATTTAGAAATATTTTCAGTTTATTAAGTACAGATTGTATCGAACCTGAGAACAACTTTTGTTCGGAAACTGTTGCAAAAATTATCGAAGAAAATGAATATGACTATATTGTTATAAGATATATCCAAAATGCTTTAAAATGTGGTATAACTAAAGGACATAAAATTATAATTGATGTGGATGATCTTCCTGAACAGCTGTTTTTTTCTGTTACCAACTTTAAAGGATATTCATTTTCAAGAAAGATTTACTATTATTTGAAATCAAAAGTCTCAAGAAAATATACAAACAACATACTTAAGAATATACATCATTCATTTTTACCCAATAAAGAACAAATAAAATTTAAAAACTCATCATATTTACCAAATATACCATACCCTTTCAAACAAAATTTAAAAGATGATCTAGTTAATATTACAGAAGATAATTCTTTGTTGTTTGTAGGTTTAATGAGTTGGCATCCAAATTATAATGGGGTTGAATATTTTTTAAAAAAAATATTTCCATTCTTATTGAAGTCAAATCCTTTAATAACATTTAATATTGTTGGAAAAGATCTACCTGGGGACAAAATAAAATTATGGAGTAAAATAAAGGGAGTTAATATTAAAGGATTTGTAGAAAATATTAATTTCGAATACAATAAATCTAGTGTAGTAATTGTGCCTATTTTTGAAGGTGCGGGATCTAATATAAAGGTTTTGGAAGCTATGAAAAATGGTAAAACTACTGTACTGAGTTCACATGCAACACGTGGTTTTGAAGATTATTTAGTAGATGGTAAAAATGTATTTATCGCAAATAACGATCAAGAATTTATAGATAAAACATTACTAGCTTTATCAGATAAAGATTTAAATAAACAAATAGCCCAAGAGGCGAAAAAAACAATTTCTGAAGAATTTTCTTTTGAAGTATTTAAAAACTACATTAATAAGATAGTTAATTGAATTTTTAAAAATAATTACTCTATTAAATTCTAAATTAACAATATGAGAATAGGCAATACCGAAGTAAATTTTAGACAATTTATTTTTTTAATAATTTATTATCTTTTTGCTCGATACTTAGGGTTTGCTGAATAATTGGCATTTGTGTTGTATATCAGTAAATTAGTTGGTAAAAAATTTGCATAACTGCAAGAAATTGAGTATTTTTACTTCATAAACCTTGCATTTTATGATACGATACAAG
>DUUN01000714.1 GCA_012841535.1 Gallicola sp.
TTGAATTAAAAAATAAAAACAATTTAACAATTAGAGGCGTACAAAATTTACCAGATGAATATAAGGAGACGGAAAAATTACCAACAATTATAATTGTCCACGGTCATACAGGAAACAAAATGGGCAATGCTTTTTTCTATGTTCGAATGTCAAAATACTTTACTTCTAAGGGCTACACTAGCTTTAGGTTTGACTTTACCGGTAGTGGAGAATCCGACGGAGAGTTTGAAAATATGACATTAACTTCGGAAATTAACGACATGGATTCTATAATGGATTACGTTAAAAATTGTGAAAATGTAGATGTAGATAATATATTTATTATTGGTCATAGTATGGGTGGATTTATAACAACCTTAAAAGCATATGAATATAAACCTAAGAAGATTATATTATTAGCACCTGCAAATGATATGTTTGAAGGTGTAAAAAAAATCTATGAAGGATACGGTGAAGACAAGGAAGAAGTAAAATACTATGGGCTAAAAATTAAAAAATCCTTTATGGACGACATGGAAGGCTATAAGCCATATGAAAAAGCAGCCTTGTATAAGGGAGATGTTTTAATCCTTAGAGGTGAAGTTGATATGTCCGTGTCTAAAACCACTTGTGAAAAAACAAAAGAGGCTTTTGGTGAAAATGCTGAACATATAGAAATAGAAGGAACAGACCATAGCTTTACGAATTATGATATACGTAGTTATATGATGGATAGAATATATGATTTTATAAAATAGAATTAAATAGTATACGTATGAATTTTCAAGAGGTAGAATTATGAAAGTTGTAGTTTCAGTTGACTCCTTTAAGGGTTCTTTAGAATCAATAGAAGCAGGAGAAATAATAAAACAGGGAATTTTGGAAGAAATAGAAGATGCAGAAATTGTTGTAAAGCCTTTAGCCGATGGAGGAGAGGGAACAGTTTCAGCCTTAGTAACTGGACTTAAGGGTAAATTTATAGATGTGGAAGTTACAGGTCCTATTGGAGAAAAAGTTTTAGCAAAATATGGTGTAGTAGGGGAAAAAGCTATAATTGAAATGGCAACTTCTTCAGGCTTAACCTTAGTTGAAAAAGAAAAAAGAAACCCTATGAACACTACTACTTTTGGACTTGGTGAAATAATAAAAGATGCCTTAAATAGAGGATATAGGGAATTTATAATTGGCATAGGTGGTTCAGCTACTAACGACATTGGTTTAGGCATGCTAACGAGTTTAGGATATGATTTTCTAGATGAAAATGGAAAAAAAGTAGGTATCTATGGCAAGGATTTAAGTAGAATTTTTGCCATAGATGATTCTAAAGTCGATAAAAGAATAAAAGAATCCTCTTTTGAAATTGCCTGTGATGTAGATAATCCACTTTTTGGACCTAATGGTGCAGCAAGTATTTATGGTCCACAAAAGGGAGCAACAAAAGAAGATATAGAAAAACTGGATCTTTGGGCTATAAAGTTTTCGGGAATTATTAAAGAAAAATATGGATTATTCTATGAAAATGACAAGGGAGTAGGGGCTGCCGGTGGACTAGGCTATGCTTTTAAAACCTTTTTAAATGGAAAGCTTTTAAGGGGAGTAGATATTATTACTGAGTTTTTAGAACTTGAAGAAGATATTAAAAATTCGAATTTAGTTATTACAGGAGAAGGGCAATTGGACTATCAGACTATGATGGGAAAGGCCCCTAGTGGAGTTTCTAAAATAGCAAATAAATATAAGGTTCCTGTTATAGCTATAAGTGGTTCTCTAGGAAAAGATGTTGAAAAAATAAACGAAGAAGGAATAGACGCCTATTTTAGTATAATTCCCTATCCGGTAAGTTTGGAAAAGGCAATGGAAAGGGATTTTACTAAGAAGAATTTGAAAGATACTATAAAGCAAATTATAAGGGTTTATAAAATAGGAAAATCTGCCTATAAATTTAAATCTATTGAAAAGGTTTAGAAAGGCTCTGTGAAAATCACAGAGCCAAAATTTATTTTTCTCTATATTTCTGAATAGATTCTTATCCGATTAGTTAATATCTATATATTTGTATAACTATTTTGCTCTTTCCTTTATTATACCTTGTTTATAGGCTTCAAATAAACTGGTTAATTCCTTAATACGTTCTTCTATTTCCTTGCCTTCATCAGTATCTTTTACTAGTAACCTTTCAGGGAAGCGTTCAGTTATATGGAGTTTTGGAGTATAGGCACCATGAACGGATTCCATTACTTCATAATTACTATGTTCAGCTAGGGCTAGGTAATGGGAGTTAAACATTAAGGTATAACCGGCAATTCCGGTTTTTGGCTGGTATGCTTTTGAAATTCCACCATCAATAACATACATTTTTCCATTTGCAGAAATAGGTTGTTGACCATCTTTTAACTTTACAGGAATATGACCGTTTATTACATGGGAGGTCTTAGGGTTTAAATTAAATTCCTGGAAAATTTTATCGACAAATTCTTCCTTCTTACTAAGCTTAAAGTATGGATCAGAAACTTCCTTACTAATTGGTAAATCTCTACCTATGAAGAAGTTTTCAAAAGTAGACATCTTATGTTTACCAAATAATGGTGATATTGGTCCACACCACATATACCAGAATAAATCCAACACTTTTTCTCTTTCTTTTGAATTTATAGATCTTGGTAAATAAGCAGTTTCTCTTGCTTTTTCGTCAAAGAAATCCATTAGGGATTTTCCCGAATATTCAACACCGTCATAAACAAGGGTTTTAAAACTGCCATCTTCGTTCATTGGTATACATCCATGGAAAAGTAGATTTGAATTAGTAACCTTGTAAACACTTCCCTTATCAAATAAGAATTTTAAATGCGTTTGCATTTTTTCACTATGTCTAAAGGAGGTATTTAAACTTTCAATAACCTCATGCTCCCTATCGGTTAATTTAATAGGATCTTTTTTATCTACTGTAGGGAAATTAGTGTCCAGTAAAGGGTATTCTTTTCCATCTTCTGCAATATAAACATTTTTTTCAAAGTCTATATTTTCCAAGGTAATCCTATGGTCCATATTATACTGAGGATTTCTTTTTAATATTTGACTGGCTAATTTAAACTGTATAATTGAAATAGCCTTGTGCATTTTTGCAGTAGCGTATTTATTAACGCTATAGTATTTATTTTCGTCAACAATTCTAGGCATAAATCTTTCGCAAGGGTCATCTTTATAAACATCTATTGCAAAAGAATATAATGGTCTTAAATTTATTCCATAACCATCTTCTAGGGAATCAAAATTATTGTAGCCTAAAGCTATTCTTACAACATTAGCAACTAAGGCTCTGTTTCCAAGGGCGGCACCCATCCAAATTATGTCATGGTTACCCCATTGTATGTCAATATCATGATGATCCATTAACACATCCATAATAATATCTGGACGAGGACCTCTATCGAAAATATCACCAACAATATGTAAACAATCAACTGAAACATTTTGAATTAAATGACATAGTGTTGTTATTATTTCCTTAGATGCATTAATTTCGATTATTGTGTCAATTAAAGTATCAAAATAATCCTGTTTATTAATTTCAATATAGTCAATATGAAGCATTTCATCAATTAAATCCCTGTAAGCTTCAGGTATTTTGTTTCTTACTTTTCTTCGGGAATATTTAGACGTAACTACTTTTAATAATTTAATAAGGTTAAAAATGGTTTTCCTAACCCAACTATCTGTAAAATCACCGGACTTAGTGACTAATGTTAGGAAATTAGATGGTTCATAAATAAGATTTGAAAGTTCATTCATTTGATCTTCTGTCATTTCATATTTAAATTCCTGGGAAATTTTTTGTCTTGTATTTCCGGAAGCGGACCTTAATATTCTTGTAAATGAAGTATATTCGCCATGTAAATCACTTAAAAAATATTCAGTTCCCTTTGGTAAAACGGAAATAGCTTTTAGCTTAACAATTTCACTAATAGTTTTTTCTATTGTATTAAATTCTTTCGACAACAATTTTAGGTATTTTAAATCATCCATTAACTATGCCTCCTTATATATATAATACTATAAAATAGTAAATATTAAGAATTTTAATAGAAGAAAATGAAAGATAATATAGAAAATAAATAAAATGTAAATATTAATTCAAAATAATAAAGAAATACCAAGAAAAGGTGTATAAATATTCACATACGAGTAAATGTTTAAAAACCTTATTGTTGAAATTCCAACGCTATTAAAAAAATATTATAATTTACACTAAAATATATCATTTTTTTTAAAAAAATATAACTTTCAGTCTAGTAAAGTTCTGTTTTATTTGTTATAATATTAAACATTATTATGAAAGAGACAGGAGTGACAAATTTGAAAAAGAATATTTTAAAAATATTATCTACAGTTCTTGTTTTATCCTTTTTAGTAACAGGTTGTGTAGGTAAAAATGACTCGGAAAAGTCAACTGGTGCAGGAAAAGATGGAGCATCAAATTCAGAAGAAATGTTAATAGGTGGAATATCACCAATGACAGGTGAAAATGCTATTTATGGTATAACAGCTACAAATGGTGCTAAATTAGCATTTAAAGAAATAAATGAAGCTGGTGGAATCTTAGGAAAACAAGTTAAGTTTGAAATCCTTGATGATAAAGGTGACAATACAGAAGCAGTAAATGCATTTAATAAATTAGTATCACAAGATGCAGTAGCAATAATAGGAGCTATTACTTCAGCACCTACAGAAGCTGTTGCACAACCAGCTGTTGATGAAAACATGCCTTTATTAACACCAACAGGAACACAATTTGGACTTACTAAAGATAGACCAAATGTATTTAGAGTTTGTTATACAGACCCATTCCAAGGTGAAATCTTAGCTCAATATACAGCTGAGAATTTAAAAGCAACAAAAGCAGCAATCTTAACAAATAACTCATCAGATTACTCTGACGGTATAGCAAAAGCATTTGCAGAAAAAGCTAAAGAATTAGGTGTAGATATAGTTGCAGAAGAATCTTACGGAAAAGGCGACACAGACTTTAGAGCACAATTAACAAAAATTGCTGCACAATCTCCAGAAGTAGTAGTAATACCAGATTACTATAAAGAAATTGCATTAATTTCACAACAAGCTAAAGAAGTAGGAATTGAAGCTACATTAATAGGTGGAGACGGCTGGGATGGAGTAGTTGAACAATTAGACGAATCATCTTATGCAGATGTAGAAAATGCAGTATTTACAAACCATTATTCATTACAAGATGAAAGTGAAAAAGTTCAAAACTTCATTAAAGCATATAAGGATGAATATAATGAAAATCCATCATCATTTGCAGCTTTAGGTTATGACGCAGCTTATCTTTACAAAGAAGCAATAGAAAAAGCTGGAAGTACAGACAAACAAGCTATAGTAGATGCAATGAAAGAAATTGATTTTGAAGGAGTTACAGGAAACTTGAAATTTGACGAAAATAACAACCCTGTAAAATCAGTTTCAATGATTAAAATAGTTAATGGAGAATATACTTTAGATTCAGTAGTGGCTCCAAAATAAACAAGGTTTTTTAAAAGCCATCTCAAAAGAGATGGCTTATTTAAATAATAAGGGGAGATTATATGAAAGAATTAATACTTCAAATAATCAATGGATTACAATTAGGAAGTATTTTTGCCTTAGTTGCTTTAGGATATACTATGGTTTATGGTATTGCCAAGTTAATAAACTTTGCCCATGGTGATATTCTTATGGTAGGTGCATATGTTGCTTTAGCGTCGGTGCCGATGTTAAGTAGTGCAGGGTTACCAATTTGGTTGGCAGTTGTACCATCAGTAATATTTTGTGCTGTTTTAGGTATGGTAATAGAAAAAGTAGCCTATACTCCTTTAAGAAATTCGCCTAGAATTTCAAATTTAATTACTGCTATAGGAGTAAGTTTACTTTTACAAAATGTAGTAATGACATTTATTGGAGCAAATCCACAATCATTTCCAAAAGTGTTCAATGTAAAACCATTGAATATATTTGGAATAAAAATTAATTTTAGTATTATTGTAACTATATTAGTTACCGGTATTTTAACTATATTATTACAATTGTTTTTAAGAAAAACAAAATTTGGTAAGGCTATGAGAGCTACAAGTGAGGACTATGGAGCTTCAAAGCTAGTAGGTATTAATGTAAACCATACTATTTCAATGACCTTTGCAATAGGTAGTGGTTTAGCTGCAGTAGGTAGTATTTTATATCTTTCAGCCTATCCACAACTTTTGCCTAATATGGGCTCTATGATGGGGATTAAAGCCTTCGTAGCAGCGGTTATAGGAGGTATAGGAAATATACCAGGTGCAGTTTTAGGTGGCTTAATTTTAGGTTTAGTTGAAGCTTTAACTAAGGCCTATATTTCATCTCAATTAGCCGATGCCTTTGTATTTGGTATTTTAATAGTTGTATTATTGGTTAAACCTACAGGTATATTAGGTGAAAATATTAAGGAGAAGGTGTAATATGACAAGTACTAGAAAAATTTCATATGTAGCAATTGTTGCCCTAGTTGCCATATTATACTTTGTAATATTTTTACTTAATGTAAATGGCGTTTTGGGAAATTATGAATTAGGTATAATGAATTTTATCTGTATAAATATAATACTGGCTGTAAGTTTAAATATTACCGTTGGCTGTTTAGGACAAATAACATTAGGTCATGCAGGCTTTATGTCTATTGGAGCTTATGCAGCATCCCTGTTTGTAAAATCAGGTGTATTAACAGGACTTCCAGGCTACCTAGTGTCCTTACTAGTAGGTGGAGTAATTGCCCTAGGAGTTGGAATAATAATAGGTATTCCTGGCCTAAGACTTAAAGGTGACTATTTAGCAATAATTACATTGGCTTTTGGAGAAATAATAAGAACATTAATAGAATATTTTGATTTTACAGGTGGAGCACAAGGCTTAACAGGAATTCCAAGATATAGGGATTTTACTACTATATTTGTAATAACAGTGCTTTCAGTAATGTTTATGTATTCGATTATGACATCCCGTCACGGTAGGGCTGTCCTTGCTATTAGAGAAGACGAAATAGCAAGTGATGCAGTAGGTGTTAATACTACCTACTATAAGGTATTTGCCTTTGCCTTATCTGCAATGTTTGCAGGAATAGCTGGTGGGATGTATGCTCAAAATATGGGAAATATTACTGCAAGATATTTTGACTACAATAACTCAATTAATATACTTGTTATGGTAGTACTTGGTGGAATGGGTTCATTTACTGGAGCTACAATATCTGCAATAGTGTTAACTATACTTCCGGAAATGTTAAGAACATTTGCAGACTATAGAATGATTATCTATGCTCTAGTATTAATTATAATGATGATATTCAGACCAACAGGCTTACTTGGAAGAAAAGAATTCCAAATAACAAAAATTATTGATTTTATAAAAATAAAAATAAAAGGTTCAGATAAAGCAGGAGGTCAGTTGAATGAGTAAATCCATATTAACAACAAAGGATATTTCAATAACCTTCGGTGGACTTAAGGCTGTAACAGATTTTAACCTAGATTTAAAATCCGATGAACTATTGGGTTTAATAGGCCCAAATGGTGCAGGTAAAACAACGGTATTTAATATACTAACAGGAGTTTACAAACCTACATCAGGTGAGTATATGTTCAATGGAAGAAAAATCAATGGGGAAAAGCCTCATAAATTAGTACAATATGGAATGGCTAGAACCTTCCAAAATATAAGGCTATTTTCTAATATGTCTGTATTGGACAATGTAATAGTAGCTAATAATTTCAATATGAAATATGGCTATTTAACAGGAGCCTTAAGATTACCACGATATTGGAAAGAAGAAAGAGAAGCAAAAAAAGAAGCTCTAGAATTACTTGAGATTTTTGATCTTGCTAAATATGCTAATTATACTGCTGGCAATATGCCTTATGGTAGACAAAGAAAACTTGAAATAGCCAGAGCCTTATCAACAGGGGCAAAAGTTCTCTTTTTAGATGAGCCGGCTGCCGGTATGAACCCGAAAGAAACAGAAGAATTAATGGATACAATAAAACTAATAAAAGAAAAGTTTAACATAGCAATAGTTTTAATAGAACATGATATGAAGCTGGTTTTAGGTATTTGTGAAAGATTAATAGTTTTAGACAGAGGTCATATAATAGCAGAAGGAGATCCTATAGAAGTAGTAAATCGTAAAGAAGTAATAACAGCTTATTTAGGCTCTGATGATGAAGAAAAGGAGGATGAATAATGGCTTTATTAGAAGTTTCAAACTTAAATGTTTATTATGGCAATATTCATGCTCTTAAAGGAATAGATTTAATAGTAAATGAAGGGGAAATAGTTTCACTAATTGGAGCAAATGGTGCTGGAAAAACCACAACGCTACAAACTATTTCCGGTTTACTTAGATCAAAAGCAGGCTCAATAACATTTAATGGAAAAGATATAACTAAGGAAAGAGCTCACAATATAGTTCGTTTAGGAATTGCACAGGTTCCTGAAGGTAGAAGGGTATTTGCTAATCTTACAGTTAGTGACAATGTAAGACTTGGTGCCTATACAATAAAGGATTCCCATGAGAATTTAAAAAGGGATAGAAAAAATTTTTATGATGTTTTTCCTAGAATGAGAGAGCGTAAAAAACAAATAGCTGGCACCTTATCTGGAGGAGAACAACAGATGCTAGCTATGGGAAGGGCTTTAATGTCAAGACCTAAACTCTTAATATTAGATGAGCCTTCAATGGGACTATCACCATTATTTGTAAAAGAGATTTTTAATACAATAAAAAAATTAAATGAGCAAGGAACTACAATTCTTTTAGTAGAACAAAATGCGAAAATGGCCTTGGCCATATCGGACAGAGCTTATGTACTAGAAACTGGAAGGATATCTTTAGGTGGAGATGCTAAAAAATTAGCTGAAAATCCTAGAGTAAAACAAGCTTATTTAGGAGCGTAAGAAGAAGGGAAATACCCTTCTTTTTTTATGTAGACCAATTGTTTAAAGACAAACTACATTTTAAAAGTTTAAAAAAATCATTAAAATGGTCGGTTAGTTAATAACTAAAGTATAAAATAAAGTTAAGAAAGACCATGATATAATTAAAATAGGAACTGTATATATTTAAAAAGGAGATTGTTATTTTATGAGAAAATTAGTAGCAGATATTCATATGCATACATTGGCCAGTGGTCACGCTTATGGAACAATAAGGGAAATGGCAGCTTCTGCAAAAGAAAAGGGGCTAGAGCTTATAGGAATTAGTGAACATGGACCGGGAATTCCAGGTACAGTTGACTCATTTTATTATTCAAATTTAGAAGTTATACCTAGAATTATTAATGGAGTAGAAGTAATTCATGGTTGTGAAATAAATGTTTTAAATAATGGGAATTTATCACTAGAGGAAGAGTATATAAATCTTTTAGACTATGCAATTGTAGGAATTCATAAATTATGTTATAGCAATGAAGGAAAGGAAAAAAATACAGATAATCTTATTAGCTGTATGAAAAATAATAAGGTTCAATTTGTTTCCCATCCAGATGACGATAGGACTCCTTTAAATTATGAAAGACTGGTTCAAGCAGCAAAGGAGTATAAAGTAGCCTTAGAAGTAAATAACAGTTCATTAATAAAGAAAGACCAAAGGTTAAATTGTTATGAAAACTATAAGACAATGATAAGGCTGTGTCACCAGTATAGAGTCCCAATAGTAGTTAGTTCCGACGCCCATGATCCAAGTTGGGTAGGTGAATTTGATTTAGCCTATGAATTATTGGGAAAATTGAAAGTAGATGATGATTTAATATTAAATAATGATATTGGAAAAATTAAAAGATTTATTGGATTAAATTAGAATTTTTAATATAGACAAGTAAAAATAAATTTAATCTATGTTGTAGATAATAAGTATGGAAATAGAAGAAGGGGGTTCCCTTCTTTTTTTATAAGATAAAATTAATGATAATGGGTATTAAATAATTACTATAAAAACAAAGGTGATAGACTTGAATATAAAAGAATATGAAGAAATATTAAGAAAAAATTATGATTATAACAAAGATTCGGAAACAATGTGGGACAATAGAGCAGAACAATATAATATATCCCAATTAAAAGATGATGATTCCATTACAGAACAGGTTTTAGCTTATTTAGAGAAAAAGAATATTTTAAAAAATGCAGATATTATAGATATTTGCGGTGGTAGTGGAAGGTATGCTATACCCTTAGCAAAACTAGCTAATACTGTTACATTAACGGATATTTCAAATAATATGCTAAAATTTGCAGAAGAAAATGCAAAAAGGGAAAATTTAACTAATCTTGAATTTGTAAAAACCAAATGGGATGAAGTTGATTTAGAAAAGATGACTTGGAATAAAAAGTTTGATTTAGCATATGCTTCAATGTGTCCTCCTGTAAGAACTCCTGAAGGTCTTAATAATCTAATAAAGGCTTCAAAAAAATACTGTGTAGTTAATCAATTTATAGAAAGTAAGGACAGTGTAGAAGAATATCTAAAAGCTAAAATACCAAAAGTAAATCGTTATGACCCTCACAATGACAGAGAATCGGTACAGGCAATTTTCAATATACTATGGTTAAAAGGATATAGTCCTGAAATTTCATATGTAGAAGAAGAAAGGGAAAAAAATATTACTAGGGAAAAAGCCTATGAAAGATATTCTAGAAAATATGAAAAATTATTTGAAGAAAATAAATTGGATTTAAGGAAAACATTAGGTGAACTATCGAAAGATAATCTAATAAGTATAAAAGCAAAAACTAAAATGGCAATTATATTTTGGGATATAAGAAAATAAACCTACTCTAAAAAAGAGTAGGTTTATTTTCTAGGGAATAAAACTTTCCCATCTATTTCCAATAACTTCTTTAGCATCAACAACTATACAAAAAGCATTAGGATCAACTTGAAATATTTTACTTTTAACCTCTACAATTTTCTTTTCTGGAAAGGTACATAAGAGTACATCCTTATCTTCCTTAGAATAAGCTCCCTGTCCCTTTAATAAAGTTACTCCTATTTGTAGATTTCTCATTAATTCAGAAGTAAGTTCTTCAGTTTTACTGGAAATAACTAAAGTTGTTTTGGCTGGAGTTCCTCCAGATTGTACAATGTCTACAGTTTTTCCTATTATAAAGAGAGATATAGTTGAATAGAGTCCAGTAGTTACATCAAAAAAGTAAAAAGCTCCAAGTAATATTAAACCATCTATTAAAATTATAGAAGTACCTAGGGGGATTTTAAACTTATCGTGAATAATTTGCTGTAAAATAGCAGTTCCACCACTTGAACTTCCAGCTTTAAATATTAAACCAGCACCAGTTCCTGTAAAAATACCTCCAAAAATAGTTGAAATAAATATATCACCTGTGTAATGGGGAATAAAATTAAAAATTCTAATAAAAACAGGAAGTAAAAAGGCACAAAATATAGTATTTAAGGTATATTTCTTTCCTAAAAAATATAGGCTTAAGACCAATAGCGGTATATTTGAAATAAGTATGGAAATATCCGGAGAAATTCCTATTGTATGATAGAGAATTACACTTATTCCACTAATACCACCGGCGACTATTTCACTAGGTACTAGAAATACATTTAGTCCAATAGTAATAAAGAATGTTCCTATTACCATGTAAAAATAATTTATAAAACTATTTTTATTTATAAATTTCATATCTTCACTTCCCAATAATAAATTTTACAAAGAAAATTATACCATAATTTATAAAAGTTTGTAATAGATTAGACAATTTAATTTACTAACACACCGAAAAGTGTATAAGTAAATTGACAATAATAGAAAAAAATAATTTAATTAAAAAAAGTTATCCAATAAATTAATGGGGGTATTTTAGGGTTATATATATTTAAAGGTAATAGTTTAAATAGTAAGTATTATTTTTAATAGCCTATACTATATTAAAGAAAAAAATTTTTTTAATTAATAGATTTTTTACAATAAAGAACTTATTTTTTTAAATAAAAAATAAAGTGTTTAAAACTACTAATTAGTGGTATATATAATTTGGAAAAATAAAAATGATTAAGTACAGTAATTTATAAAAATTCTTAGGAAAAATTAATGTTTAATATTACTAATTAGTGGTATATATAGTTTGGAATAAAGAATTAATATAAATTATTGAAAGTAAGATTAACTAGTAAAATTAAGATAAAAACAAAATAGGGAGGAATTAATATGTTAAAAAGAATAAACAACGAATATTTAGGACAAAGTGATTTAGGATGGTTAAGAAGTAGATTTCATTTTTCTTTTGCAGAATACTACAATCCAAATAATATAAATTTTGGAAGACTAAGAGTAATTAATGATGATTTAGTTAAAGCTGGTAAGGGATTTACAACACACCCTCATATGAATATGGAAATAGTATCCTATGTAGTTGATGGTAAATTAACTCATGCAGATAGTATGGGTAACGAGCACACCTTAACAAGAGGTCAAGTACAATATATGAGTGCTGGAACAGGCGTTTATCATAGTGAAATGAATTATGGCGATGAAACCTTAAGATTCCTACAAATTTGGGTTGTACCGGACAAAAATGGGTATACTCCTAATTACGGGGACTTTAGATATAATTGGGATGACAGAAAAAACAAATGGCTTCATATAGTTTCAAGCGTAGATGGAGATGCAAATGTTAAGCTACATCAAGATTTTAATATTTATGTTACTGAACTAGATGAAGGAAAAGAACTTGAATTTAAAGTAGAAGAAGGAAGACAAGCCTATATAGTTCAAATTGAAGGTAAAAGTAAAATAAATAATATTGAAATGTTTATGCGTGATGGAATGGAAGTAGTAGAAGAGGATTTAAAAATAGAAGCTGTAGAAAAGTCCCATATTATGATATTAGAAATGAATAAAGAACAGTAAAATAACAAGGGGGATATTATGGAAAAGAAGACAGAGGACGTATTATTAAATGAGGGCTACCGTAAATATAGTGGTAATAAAATAGACGTGTATTTTAATAAAGATATCTGTCAACATGCAGGTAAATGTGTAAAGGGAGATCCTGAAACATTTAACTTAGAAAGAAAGCCTTGGATACTTCCAAAAGACGAAAGAGTTGAAAAAATTAGGGAAGTAATTGATACTTGTCCATCAGGTGCATTAAAATATAAATTAAAAGAAGAAGAATTTGTAAGACCCTAGGAGAAAGAAATGATAGAATATAAAATTGAAGAAAAAAGATTTGCTGCTTATGATGGCAACAAGGAAGTTGGAGAATCAACTTATTCTAAATCCCTAAAGGATTTAATTATAATTGACCATACCTTTGTAGATGATAATTATAGAGGACAGGGTATAGCAGGAAAGTTAATAGAAACTGCAGTTAACTATGCAAGGGAAAATGGAATTAAAATTATTCCCTTATGTCCAACAGCAAGAATGATGTTTGACAGACATCCTGAATATAAAGAAGTAGAATACGGAAAATAATAAATCGGACCTAAAGAATAGTAAATGCTATTTCTTTAGGTTTTTTTATTTAAGAAAAACATAAAGAAAAGAATAATTAAATAAAATAACAAAGTTTATTTAAAGGAGAAATAAAATAAGCTATAATATAAAAAGAGAGGAGATAGTAATGAAAAAGTTTTTAGTAAAGAAAAATATTTTTCTTAGTCCAAGAGTCTATTTAATAGAAGCAATGGGAGCTATGGCCTACGGACTATTTGCTTCCCTGTTAGTAGGAACAATATTAAATACTATAGGACAGGAATTACATATAAAATTTTTAACAGATGTTTTATGGCCAGTTGCACATAGTGCTACAGGACCTGCAATAGCAGTAGCAATTGCCTATGCTTTAAAAGCACCGGATTTGGTCTTGTTTTCATCGGCAGTAGTGGGGGTAGCAGGCTATGAACTTGGAGGACCGGTAGGTGTTTATATTGCAACAATAATTGCAGTAGAATTTGGAAAGGCAATTTCCAAGGAAACAAAATTAGATATAATTTTAACTCCTGTAGTAACAGTTCTAATAGGAATAATAATTGCTAACTTTATTGGACCGAAAATTAATTACATAATGAAATTAATAGGAAACTTCATTATGTTTGCAACAACAACCCAACCGTTCTTAATGGGGATTTTAGTGTCTGTTGTTGTAGGAATAGTTTTAACCCTACCTATTTCCTCAGCTGCCCTTTGTATGATGTTGTCATTATCCGGTTTAGCAGGAGGAGCGGCAACAATTGGTTGTTGTTGTCATATGGTAGGCTTTGCAGTAATATCCTACAAGGAAAATGGATTACAGGGATTAGTTGCCCAAGGAATTGGTACATCTATGTTACAAATGCCAAATATAATAAGAAATTGGAAAATAATGATTCCTTCAATAGTATCATCAGCAATAATTGGGCCAATAGCAACCTTGGTATTTAAAATGGAAAATACTCCACTAGGTTCAGGAATGGGGACAAGTGGCTTAGTAGGACAAATTGGAACCTTTAATGCAATGAGTGGAAATTATTCCAATACCTATATTTTTGGAGCTATACTTTTGTTACATATAGTATTACCTGCACTAATTTCCTACATAATCTATAAAAAACTATATAGTATAAACTGGATTAAAGATGGAGATTTAAAATTACCAAACTAGTATTATGGTAAATTATTAATAAAAAATTAAGAGAAAATATACTTTTCGCCTTTTTTTATATATAATTGATTAGGTAATATTTTAATTAGACTAAATGGAAGGAGGTATTGATTTTGAATATATGGGAGATTTTGGAAATAGAGCCAACAGGTAGTAGGAAAGAAGTAGAAGAAGCCTTTTATAAAAAGTTAAATAAAATTACAGATAAAGATTCAGAAGAGTTTAAAGACCTAGTAAAAATTTATAGTTTACTTTTAAAGAAAACCAATAAAACTAAAGAAGAAAAGAAAGAAAAGAAAATACAAGTAGAAAATAATAAGAGTAAACTAAAAATAAAAGAACTTGAAATATCTAAAAATTTTGAAGATATTATTTCAATAGAATACTGGAATAATTATTATGAAAAATTAGAACAGTCTGTTGGTATAGTACATGATAATCTAATAAAGAGTTTAGAAAAATTCGTATATTTCAACTATCAAATAATACCTAAAAAAACCTTAGAATATATAATATATAAGTTTAATTTGTTTAAAGAAGAGCAAGGGAAAATAGAAGAAATCTTTAATGTACCAGATTTTAAAATATATAAGATTAATGATTTTGATTTTAAAGAAAATCTTAAATTCTATAACTTAAGGTTTGAAATATTTTTTCAAATTAATAATGGATATGAAAATATTGAGAAACTTGAAATACTCTTTAATAAAGCAGAAGAACTTAATAGTAAGGACGAGGATTTAAAATTACTAAAAGTTACTCTAGGACTATTAAAAGATATTGAAAAAAGTAAAGCCAATCCATTATGTTTTAAAAATACCCTGGAAAACTTTGAACAAGTAGAAAAAACTGAAGATGATATTTATGCTTTTTATGAAAAATTACTAGAAGGAAACTCCTTAGAGGATTTTTCTAAAATAGAGGAAAGTATTTTTAAATTAAACACTAAGGACTATGTACCAGAATATTTAAATGTATTTTTAAAAGGATTTATAGAATATTCAAAAAGTGAATATGACCTAGCATATTCTACTTGGTTTGAAAATAAATTGAAATTTGTTCCAAAAAATATAACAGATATAGAAAAAAATCTAGTTATAGATAAATATGAATATCTTCCTAAAGATATAAAGAAAATATTAGTTAAAAAAGACTATATAAAAGCTAACTTTACAATAGAGGAAATAGTTTCAGACCAGGAATTATATTCAAATATAGAAAATTGGAAAAACTCCTTTAAATATTTTAATAATACAAATATTGAAGATGAAAAAAATATAATTTTAAAATTTTTAAAAGAGAAATATATGGTAATACCAAAAGGAGTAATAGATTATTTATATAGAAAAATAGAAATAGATAGTTTAGATGAAAATTTAATATCAAAAGAATTAAAAGATGAAATGAAAAATATTCCTAACTTTAATTTCAATAATAATATTGCAGAAAATAAGAAGGAGGATTTTTTTAGAAAAAGATATGAGTATTTTATTTTAAGTACAGATGAAAATAACCAAGACTTAGCCAATATTATATATAAGAAATTAAAAGAGTATGGATTTGATTACTCCGTTGAAACAATAAGAGTCCAGCAACTTTTTTGTGGTGAGTTTAAAAGTGGTTTTCTTGATAAAAATGGATTTGTAGAAACAGAAAAGAAAATAGAAGAATTAGCCTATTTAATTCCAACAAAAACCATAGAACTGTATGAAATATTCTTACAAGCTTATAAAAATGAAAGTATTACAGAAGAAGAACTTAATAAGCTAAAAAATATAAATAAAGATTCCTTAATAATTAGTTCAGATATTTATAACTTTATAATTTATTTTATCTATAAAATTGCCAATAAAAAAGAAGAGGCCTTGTATATAAGAGAATTAGAGACTAATATTTTTATAGAGGACTTGGAAAAAACATCACTAAAAATAGAAGGAGAAAAAGAAAGTAGTACAATATTAGGTAAAATAAAAAATATTTTTAATAAAAATTAGAGCTAAAGCTCTTTTTTTATTGAAAAGAAAAACCTATAATCAAATAAATAATATTCTTATGTAATAAAAATCTGTCATAAAGAATGGTATAATAAACATAGTTCAATATTATAATAAAAAAATATAAAAAGGTGACTTATGAAAAATAAAAAGAATAAAAGAATGCAAGTAGCTAGAATAATGAAAGATTATTCCCAAGAGGATTTAGCTAACATTGTTGGGGTCGCAAGACAGACTATAGGACTTATAGAAAACGGAAAATATAATCCATCTTTAAAATTATGCATAGATATTTGTAAAGCACTAGACAAAACATTAAATGACTTGTTTTGGGATGAAGAGGATATATAGTTAGGAGGAAAAATGACATTACTTAGGGCGATATTAAATAGCAAAAAAATCAAATTAGATGAAAGAGAATTACTGGAATTTAATAAAATCTATAGATTATCATATTTATTGTTGTTAATATGTTCCTTTATAGACTTTGAATTTTTTGAGGGACTTGATAGTAGAAGTGCTATATTTGCAGGTTACATAGGTGTTATAACTCTAATAGGCTCTATTAGAATTATGCTGAAAGGATTGAGAATTTCTTTTAGAAACTTAGATTTATTATTACCATCAGTGGTATTTATGAGCATTAATTGTATAACCTTGCTTTTATTATTAACACCTTTAACCATTAGTATTAGTAGTTTTCTAATTCTATTATTTGTTTTTATTGTAATAATTTTTATAATTTTAAATGTATTATATAAATATGGGAAACAAAAACTAGAAAAAGAACTGGCAGATTAACTATAACTTTATTAATCTCCTACAATAGAAAAATAATGCTTTAGAGTCTTAAATAAGGCTCTTTTTATTTTGCTTAATTTAGATAAAACATTTGACAATACAACTCTAAGGAGTATAATAATAGCTATAAGGAATATAAATGTTACATAAAGTAATAAAAAAGGTGGTTATTATGAAAAGTAAATATATTATTGATTATACGGACAAAAAACCCTTGTTCATACCTATTATTGGAGAAATATACTTAATTGAAAAAATAATAGATAATCTTAGTAGAAAATCTTCAAATAATATTATACTTACTATTTACATTGTATTTTTAATTGTGGCAGTAATACTTCATTTAAGATATATCGTCAAGTATTTTGCCAATAGAAGTAATAAATAAAGGAGCCTAGTAGCGTGAATGAATTTATTGAAAAAATTATTAAAGAAATATTTAAGTATAAGAACATATATATTTTTTTGATTTTTATTTTTATCAGTTACTTTCTAGGAGAAATCCTAGGTAAGCTCCTATATTATCTATTTCACTAAATAATATAGGGGTTTAATATGAAAAATTTAGACATTAAATAAATAGTTATTAAATGCCTTAAATATTGTTGTCAAAACCAACTATATTTCAAAGGGGTTACAAATATAAAATGAAAAAGAATTTAAATAAAGTAGATGTAAAGAAAATTAGGCGATTAATAATAACCATAGTGGCAGTAGTGTTTTTTATATATTACGGTGAAAGTATTTTAACAACTTTCTTTGAAATGGGACAGGAAACAGGAGCAGCCCTTGTTAAGTTTATTCAATGGATATTATAGAATAATTTGAAAGATTATGTAAAAATAAAGAGGGAATATATGTTTAATAATGGATTATTATTTGATTTTACAAGCTTAAGTTTACTTGCAATACTTTTAAACTTTACAAAAAGCATTAACCCTGTTAATATTAAAAAAATTTCAAAAAAAGGAAAATTATTAATATTGGTAGGACTAGTTACGACTATAGTATCTATTTTTGTAAATTCAAAGTCTTTATTAGTATTATCTGAATTAATGTAACTAGTAGGGTTAGCTATACTGTTTCCAAATTTGAAATTTTCTCAACTTAGTAAAAA
>DUUN01000619.1 GCA_012841535.1 Gallicola sp.
ATATTATAATTTTTAATAAAAATACTGGATTAATAGTAGTTTTATTGAAAATATATCATAAGCATAAACTTAGATTATGACAAATCAACAAAAAAGAACGAATCTTAATAAGTAGTGTACTAGAAGTACATTTAAGTTTAGGAACTGAATTTAGGCTTTGCAAGATAGTGGTTATTAGAACTAAGACTTACTATTATGATAAAATAAGAGATAATGATGTAAATGACTTAAATATAAATATATCGGGGAGGAAAATAAATGAGCTTTGAAATGGAAGTAAACAATAATGATGATTTAGCTAAAATTAAAGTAGTAGGTGTTGGTGGCGGTGGTAATAATGCAATAATGAGAATGCACGAAAGTGGTTTATCAGGTGTTGAATTTATTGCTGTAAATACGGATAAACAAATTCTTACTACTAGTCAAATCGAAAATAAATTACAAATAGGACAAAAACTAACAAAGGGTTTAGGTGCAGGAGCTAATCCGACAGTAGGTCAAAAAGCTGCAGAAGAAAGTAGAAATGATATTGTTGAAATGCTTCAAGGAGCTGACATGGTATTTATAACTGCTGGAATGGGCGGTGGTACTGGTACAGGAGCTGCACCAATAGTGGCGGAAATTGCTAAGGAATTGGGAATACTAACAGTTGGAGTTGTAACAAAACCTTTTGCTTTTGAAGGAAGAAAAAGACAGTTACAAGCTGAACAGGGTATTGAAGCTTTAAAGGATAAAGTAGATACTTTAGTCATAATTCCAAACGATAGACTATTACAAGTAGCAGAAAAAAGAACAACTATGTCTGAAGCTTTTTCTATGGCAGATGAAGTTCTTATGAATGGAATTAAGGGTATATCTGACTTAATAGCAGTACCTAACTTAATTAACCTAGATTTTGCAGACGTAAAAGCGATTATGTATGATCAAGGTATTGCTCATATGGGTATTGGAATAGCTACAGGGGAAAACAGAGCTGTTGAAGCAGCAAAAGCAGCAGTTAAGAGTCCTCTATTAGAAACATCTATTGATGGAGCAAAAGCTGTTCTTATTAATGTTACTGGTTCTGATTTAGGATTATTTGAAATTAATGAAGCTTCAGAGTTAATAAGGGAAGCTGTAGATGCAGATGCAAATATTATTTTTGGTGCTGGAATAGATGAAAGCTTAAAAGATGATATTAAAATTACTGTAATAGCTACTGGATTTGATGAAAAATTAGGTAAAAATATTATTTCAGGCGATAATGAGAAAAATAAGAAAACAAATGAAAAATCAGAAGGAGATGCTAGTTCAGAAAAAGACAATATATCAGACGAATTAGAAATTCCTTCATTCTTGAAAAAAAGAGGCTTTTAATTAATGAGATGTCCTTTCTGTGATTCAACAAATACTAAAGTTGTGGACTCTAGACAAGTAGATTCTGAAACTTCAATTAGAAGACGCAGAGAATGTCTGTCATGTAAGAGGAGATTTACTACTTATGAGAAATATGAGAATAATCCTCTTATTGTAATAAAGAAAAACCAAGAAAGGGAAGCTTATGATAGAAATAAGATTTTAAATGGAATGGTTCGTTCTTGTTATAAGAGAAAAGTTCCAATGGAAGATTTAGAAAAAGCGACTAAGGAAATTGAAATAGATATTAATCATTTAAATTTAAAAGAAGTTCCTTCTTCCTTAATTGGTGAAATAATAATGGAAAAGTTAAAAGAAATAGATAAAGTAGCATATGTAAGATTTGCATCTGTCTATAAAGAATTTCAAGATGTTAGTTCATTTTATGATGAAATAGAAAAAATCAAATAGTTTAAATAAAAAAAAGACAATTTTGTCTTTTTTTTATTTTTATATTTAGGTAAGATATGGTAAAATGCTAATAAAAGTTTGGAGATAAAAATGGATTTATTTGAATACAGTAGAAAAAAATCAATTAATAAAAATGCACCCTTAGCCGATAGAATTAGACCAAAAACCCTAGAGGATTTTTACGGTCAAAAACATATTATTTATAAAAACAGCCCCTTAGATAGATTAATAAAGAGCGATAGAATAGGTTCATTGATTATTTATGGACCACCAGGTATTGGTAAGACGACTTTAGCTATGATAATTTCCAATACAACTAATAGGGTATTTGAAAAATTATCTGCTGTAACTTCTGGAGTTAAGGACATAAAAGAAGTTGTAAAAAATGCAGAGTCTAATTTAAGCTTCTATAATAAAGGTACAATATTGTTTATTGATGAAATTCATAGATTTAATAAGTCGCAACAGGATGCATTATTACCTCATGTAGAAAATGGATTAATAACCTTAATTGGGGCAACTACAGAAAACCCATATTTTGAAGTTAATAAGGCGCTATTGTCAAGATGTAAAATAATTGAATTAAAAAATCTTACAGAAGATGATATAGTTAAGGCTTTACAAAGAGCCCTAACTCTAGAAAATGGACTAAAAAAATATAATGTTGAAATTAATAAAGAAACATTATATTTTGTTGCTAAATTATCTAACGGTGATGTTAGAGCTGCTTTAAATGGCTTAGAAGTTGCAGTACTTTCTACAGAACCTGTAGATGGTATTATATTAATAGATAAAAAAATTGTTGAAGAATCTTTTTTAAATACAACAAACTTGTATGATAAAGATTCAGACTATCATTACAATACAATTTCTGCATTTATTAAGTCTATGAGAGGTTCTGATCCTGATGCAGCTATACTTTATTTAGCTAAAATGATAAAATCAGGAGAGGATCCTAAATTTATTGCTCGGAGAATGGTTATATTTGCATCAGAGGATATAGGTAATGCTGATCCCAATGCACTTCAAGTGGCTAATAATGTTTTTAGGGCTGTGGAAATAATTGGCTTACCAGAAGCTCAATTAAATTTAGCCCAAGGTGTTTTATACTTAGCAACTGCACCTAAAAGTAACAGATCTTATTTAGCAATAAAAAATGCTATGAGTGATATTAATAATAATACTAACTTAGAAATACCTAACTATTTAAAAGATGCTCATTATAAGGGAGCAGAGAAATTAGGAATAGGTAAGGGTTATAAATATCCTCATGACTATGAAAATTCATATGTTGAACAAAGATATTTTCCAAACAATTTTAAAGAGAAGAAATATTATATACCAAGTGATATAGGATATGAATTAAATATTAAAGAATATATGAAAAAGTTAAAGGAGAAATAAATTGATATTATTAAAGGACTTAGAAAAAAAATACGAAGAATATATTGACAAAGATATAGAAGTAGCTGGCTGGATTAAAAATTCAAGATTTCAAAAAAAATTAGGATTTATTGAACTTCACGATGGAACTCAATTTAAACCAATTCAAGTAGTAGTGGATTCAAACCTAGAGAATTTTGAAGAGATTAGTAAACTACATTTAAGTAGTGCTATTATTGTAAATGGGAAATTAGTTAGTACGCCAAATGCAAAGCAAAAATATGAAATTCAAGCTAAACAAATAGTAGTAGAGGGAAAATCTTCTGATGACTATCCTTTACAGAAAAAAAGACATACTTTTGAATTTCTAAGAACTTTATTACATTTAAGGTCAAGGACCAATACCTTTAATGCTGTTTTTAAAGTTAGGTCTGAACTGAGTTATGCTATTCACAAATTCTTTAATGAAAGGGGATTTGTATATGTGCATACACCAATAATTACGGCATCTGATGCAGAAGGTGCTGGAGAAATGTTTGAAGTTTCTACTTTAGATTTAAACAACCTACCTAAAGATGAAGATGGAAATGTAGATTTTTCGGAAGATTTCTTTGGTAAAAGAACTAATTTAACAGTTAGTGGACAATTACAAGTTGAATCTTATGCTATGTCCCATAGAAATGTTTACACATTTGGTCCTACTTTTAGAGCTGAAAATTCAAATACACCAAGACATGCTGCAGAATTTTGGATGATAGAACCAGAAATAGCTTTTGCTGAATTAGAAGATGTATGTAATTTAGCAGAGGATATGGTTAGATATATTATTAAATATGTACTTGAAAAATGCCCACAAGAAATGGAGTTTTTCAATAATTTTATTGACAAAGGGTTAATAGGAAGATTAGAGAAAGTATCAAATAGTGAATTTAAAAAAATGACCTATACAGAAGCTATTGATATATTGGAAAAAGCAGATGTAAAGTTTGATTATCCTGTAAAATGGGGAATAGATTTACAAACAGAACATGAAAGATACTTAAGTGAAAAAATAGCTAATGGTCCTATTTTTATAACCGATTATCCAAAAGAAATAAAAGCTTTCTACATGAAACTTAATGAAGATGGTAAAACTGTAGCTGCTACAGATTTATTGGTGCCTGGTATAGGTGAATTAATCGGTGGTAGTGAAAGGGAATATAGATATGATGTACTATTAAATAAAATTGAAGAAGCAGGTTTAAAACCAGAAGATTATAGTTGGTATCTAGATTTGAGAAAATTTGGTACTGCTAAGCATGGTGGTTATGGCTTGGGATTTGAAAGAATGCTTATGTATTTAACAGGTATGACAAATATAAGGGACGTAATACCATTTCCAAGAACAGTAGGTCATTGTGAATATTAGTTGACATAAGAATTATTTGATAGTATAATAGGCAATGTTGAATAAGTAGAGTTATCCGCTCTCACCTTATCATTAGATGAATAAGGTATTAATTTAATTACGTTTATATTTGTAATTTTGGCGGGTATTTCTACCTGCCATTTTTTATTTAAAAACACGGAGGTGTGTATTATTAAGGAATTACAAATTAATGATGAGATTAGAGCAAAAGAGGTTAGATTGATTGATGCCAAAGGCGAACAGAAAGGAATAGTTCCTATTGCCAAAGCATTAGAATTAGCTAGGGAGAGTAATCTTGATCTAGTAAATGTAGCTCCAACTGCTAATCCACCTGTTTGTAAGATTATGGATTATGGTAAGTTTAAATACGAAACTATAAAAAAAGAAAAGGAATCTAGAAAGAAACAGAAGACAATCAATGTTAAAGAAGTGAGACTTTCCCCAAATATTGATACACATGATTTAAATGTAAAGGCTAAAAGAGCTAATAAGTTTTTACAAAATGGGGATAAAGTAAAGGTTTCTGTTAGATTTAGAGGAAGAGAATTAGGACATACTGCAATTGGTAGAGATGTTCTTAATAAATTTGCTGAATTGACTGAAGAAAATGGTGTAATTGAGAAAAAGCCTGCTATGGAAGGTAGAAGTATGATTATGATACTAAACTCAATTACAGATAAATAATTAGGAGGAATATTATGCCAAAGATGAAAACACATAGAGCTTCTGCTAAGAGATTTAAAAGAACTGGAACTGGTAAATTAAGAAGATTCAAAGCTTATAAAAGTCACTTAACTTCTAAGAAATCTCCAAAGAGAATTAGAAATTTAAGAAAAGGTACTTTAGTAAGCAGTGGAGATCAAAAAAGAATTAATCATATGATTCCATAAATATTGTTAGGAGGAAAATTAAATGGCAAGAATTAAACGTGGTGTTACAGCACATGCTAAACATAAAAAAGTATTAAAAGCAGCAAAAGGTTATTATGGATCAAAATCTACATTATATAGAACAGCAAATCAAGCTGTTATTAAGTCAATGACTTATTCTTATATAGGTAGAAAAAGAAGAAAAAGAGATTTTAGACAATTATGGATTGCTAGAATAAATGCAGCATCTAGACAAAACGGCTTAAGCTATAGTAAATTTATGCATGGTTTAAAAAAAGCTAATATAAATATGAATAGAAAAATGTTATCTGAAATGGCTATTAACGATCCAAATGCATTTGCACAATTAGTAGAAATAGCTAAAAACGCTTAAATCCCAAAACTTGGGGTTTTTTTGTTTACCTAAATAATTAAAACAAATAATATATATAAATCAAATATATCAGAAGTGGTTAAAATGAAAACTATAAGAAAAAAAAGAATAATAGATAATCCATCACTATATTTAGTTTTAGGTTTTTTTACTGTAATTATAATAGGAAGCTTTTTATTAATGCTTCCTATATCATCTGCAGATGGTAGTGTAGGTAATTACATAGATTGCCTCTTTGTTTCAACGTCGAATGTCTGTGTTACTGGACTTACTCCAGTAGTTACAGCTAGCCATTGGAGTACATTTGGACATGTTGTAATTATTGTATTAATACAAATTGGTGGATTAGGAATAATGACAATGTCAACATTAATGGCATTGATTTTAGGTAAAAGAATTACCTTATCTTCAAGATTAGTAATAAAAGAACAATTAAGTACAGATAATATGAAGGGGCTTGTAAAGTTAATAAAATACGTTTTAGCATCAACTTTTATTATTGAATTAATAGGAGCGGCTTTACTATCTATTACTTTTATACCTGAATATGGTTTAGGAAAGGGTATTTGGTATAGTATATTTCATTCAATTTCATCTTTTTGTAATGCTGGATTTGATATTTTAGGCGATTCAAGTTTAACTAATTATAATTCAAACGCTTTAGTAATGTTAACAATAGCCGGATTAATAATTTTAGGTGGTCTTGGATTTAATGTATACATGAATATAACGGCATATAAATTTAATTTTAAGAAGTACTCATTACACGCTAAAATTGTATTAATAGGAACAGGATTTTTAATAGTTTCTGTAGCGGTTTTTATATTTATAGCTGAGTATAATAATCCAGGTACCTTAGGAGGACTTAATACAAAAGATAAAACAATAGCATCATTTTTTCAATCGGTAACATTAAGAACTGCAGGTTATTATTCAATAGACCAAGCGGCACTAAAGGATAGTAGTGCTATTGTAAGTATACTTACAATGTTTATTGGGGGAGCACCGGCTAGTACAGCAGGTGGTTTAAAAATAACGACATTGGCATTATTAATAATTACTGTAGTAAATGAAGTAAAGAGAAATGAAAATATTGTAGTATTTAATAAAAGTATTAGAACAGAACAGGTATTTAAAGCTATTACAGTATTTATTATTTTTACATTTTGGGTATTATTTGTTTCTTTAGTAATAATTATTATAGAACCATTTCCTCCACTAGATGTTTTTTATGAAGTTGTTTCAGCTACGGCAACAGTAGGAATTAGTAGAGGAATTACTCCAGAGCTAGCAAATATATCAAAGTTGTTAATTATTTTGACTATGTATTTAGGTAGAGTTGGAATGTTAACTTTATTATTTGCTTTTTCAAAAGACAAGAAGAAGAAACAATATAAGGAAGCTTACGGAAATATTATTTTAGGATAGGTGAGAAATGAAACAATTTGTAGTTATTGGTTGTGGTAGATTTGGAAAATCTTTAGCCTTAAAACTATCTGAATTAAATCAAGAGGTTTTGGTAATAGATCAAGATGAAGATGTAGTAAATGAAATTAGTCCATTTGTTAACTATGCAGTAACAACAGATGTTACTGCAGAAGGTGTACTGGAAGATTTAGGGGTACAGAATTTTGATGTAGTTATAATAGGTATGAGTTCAAATTTTGAAGCTTCTGTACTAGTTACTGCAACAGCAAAGGAATTGGGAGTAGACACTGTAATAGCTAAAGTAAAAGATACCTTACATGGGAAGATTATGACAAAAATTGGTGCAGACAAGGTTATAATTCCGGAAAAAGAAACAGGACTAAGATTAGCCCATAGCTTAACTAAGAAAAGCATTATAGATTTTATTGAAGTATCTGAAGAATTTAGCTTAATGGAAATAAAGGCTCCTAAAAACTGGACAAATAAAATGATAAAGGATTTAGAAATAAGAAATAAATATAATTTAAGTATTATTGCTGTAAGACGTAATGAAGATATTATCATTAATCCTGATGCTGATTTAATAATAGGAGATTCAGATATATTGTCAGTAGTAGGAAAAACTTCCGATATAGAAGAGTTGGTTAATATTACAAATGATTAAAAAAATAGAAAGTAAGGATAATAAAGAGTTTAAGAAGCTTAAATCTTTAAAAACCAATTCTGGCAGAAAAAAGAATAAATTATTTCTAATTGAAGGCAAAAAAATGTTAATAGAAGCATTTGAGTCAAAAGTATCAATTAAAAATATAATTATAAATGAGGATTTTAAAAATTTAAATATATTAAAGGACAGTAATGTAAATATTATTCTATTAAAAAATTCATTATTTAATGAAATAACAGAAATGAAAAATCCTGAAGGAATAATGGCTAGCTGTGATTTTCTAAAAAATGAAACAATAGATTTTAACAATAATCTTCTAATTTTAGATAATATTAGAGATCCAGGAAATATGGGGACAATAATCCGTACAGCTGAATCCTTTGGATATAATAATATACTCTTAATAAATGGCTGTGTAAATATATATAATTATAAGGTATTACGTTCTTCTATGGGTTCTATATTTAGAGTTAATTTAAAAGAAATAGAATTAAAGGATTTAAATACCTTAAAAAATACGCATCTATTATATTCAATGGCATTATCCAATAGTGCTGAGAGTATATATAATATGACAGATATAAAAAAACATGCTATAATTATTGGAAATGAGGCAAATGGAGTAAATAAGAAAATTATAGATATTTCTGATAAAAATGTTATTATTCCTATTTCAAAAAATGTTGAATCTTTAAATGCAGCAATTGCAGCATCGGTTACAATGTTTTATTTTAATTTAATAAAAACAAAGAAGGAAAAAAAGATAGATTTTAATTAATAGAGAGCTATGAATTGGTGAAACATAGTAATTAAACTATCCCTATTCATTCCGGAGTTCTCAGGTAATTCTGAGCGTTAACTAACGATATATAGTTTCAAATTAAGTGATGTTTTCATAATTTGGGTGGTACCGCGGAAATCTTCCGTCCCATTTTGGGATGGGAGATTTTTTTATTTAAAATAGGATACTAATTAGGAGGAAAAATGAAAAATAAATTATTGAATATAAAAGAGCAAACTTTAGCTAAACTAAATGAAATAAAAAATTTAGATGAATTGGAAAGTATTAGAGTTAAAATATTAGGGAAAAAGGGAGAATTGACTCTAGTTTTAAGAGGAATGGGTAAATTATCTAAAGAAGAAAGACCTGTTGTTGGACAATATGCAAATGAAATTAGAAATGATATAGAAAATTATATTGCAATAAGAAAAAAAGAATTAATTGAAAAAATGAATAAAATAAAAATAGAAGAAGAAAAAATAGATGTAACAGCCAAAAAAGGATCTTTAAAAATAGGTCATAGACATCCACTAAACAAAACTATGGAAGAATTGGAAAATCTATTTCAAACAATGGGATTTTCAATTATTGAAGGACCAGAAGTAGAAACTGTTGCAAATAACTTTGATTTATTAAATTCACCAAAAAATCATCCTTCTAGGGATTTATCAGATACTTTTTATATTAATGAAGACATTTTACTTAGAACCCATACATCAACAGTTCAAATTAGGACTATGTTAAATAACAAACCTCCAATAAGAATGGTGTCAGCTGGGAGAACTTTTAGATTTGATGATGTAGATGATACACATTCACCAATGTTTCATCAAATTGAAGGATTAGTAGTGGATAAAAATGTTACTATGTCTAACTTAATACATACATTAGATGTATTTATTAGAGAATTCTTTGGAGAAGATATGAAAACCAGATACAGACCACATTATTTTCCTTTTACAGAACCATCTGCAGAAGTAGATGTATCATGTTTTGCCTGCCATGGTGAAGGATGTCCAGAATGTAATTATACAGGATGGAGTATGGAACTATTAGGGTGTGGAATGGTTCATCCTAACGTTTTAAGAAATTGTGGTATAGATCCAGAAGTTTACTCAGGATTTGCCTTTGGAATGGGCGTAGATAGAATTACAATGGTAAAACATGGAATTGATAATATTAGATTATTATATGATAATGATAAGAGATTTTTAGAACAGTTTTAGGAGGAATATATGCTATTACCAATAGTTTGGATGAAAGAATATGTTAATATCGACACAGATATTATGGAATTAATAAATGAAGTTACACTATCAGGTTCACATGTTGAATCTGTTGAAAATTTAGGAGAAAAATTAAATAATATAGTAGTTGCAAAAATATTAGAAATAAAAAAACATCCTAATGCTGATAAATTATCTTTAGTAAAAGTAGACTATGGAGAGAAAATAGTTGAAATAATTACAGGTGCTAAAAACATGAAAGAAGGGGATTTAGTAGCCTTTGCAAAGCTAGGAGCTATATTACCAGATGGTTTAGAAATAAAACCTATTGATTTAAAAGGAATAGAGTCAACAGGAATGTTATGCTCATATGAGGAGTTAGGATATGCTGATAATGTAATACCTAAAAACTCTGCAAATGGAATTATTATTTTAGAAAATGGTAATATTGGTGAAAATATTATAGATGCTTTACAGTTAAAAGATTCGGTTATAGAATTTGAAATAACACCAAATAGATCTGATTGTTTATCTATAGTAGGAATTTCAAGAGAAGTAGCAGCTACTTTTAATACAAAAATCAATTTACCAGAAATTACTATAGAAAAAGAAGAAGATAAAATAGAGGATTACTTTAATTCAATTGAAGTTTTGTCTGATAATTGTTTAAGATATGTAGGTAAAGTTGTAAAAGATGTAGTAGTAAAAGAATCTCCTCAATGGATGCAAAACTACTTAATGCAAGCAGGAATGAGACCAATAAACAATATTGTAGATATAACAAATTATGTTTTATTAGAACTAGGTCAACCTCTCCATGCTTTTGATATTGAAACCTTAGAAGACAAGAAAATTATTGTAAGACAAGCAGATGAAAATGAAGAAATGACAACTTTAGATAATAATAGTAGAAAATTAAGAAAAACGGATTTAGTTATATCTGATGGAAAAAAACCGGTAGCTATAGCCGGAGTTATGGGAGGACTAAATAGTGAAATAACTAACAGTACAAAAACTATTTTAGTTGAATCTGCAGTATTTGATGGTGATTCAGTTAGAAGAACTTCTAAACATCTAGGATTAAGAACTGAAGCTTCTCAAAGATTTGAAAAGGGAATATCCCCAGAAATAAGTAAATATGCCGCTGAAAGAGTATGTGAACTTATAGAAAAAACAAATTCAGGAACAGTTGTTAAAGGCTCCTATGATATATATAAAAATCCTCAAGAAAATAGAATAATCAGTATTAATTACAATAGAATTAATAAATTATTAGGAACAGAAATCTCTAAGGAGGAAATTGTAAATTATTTAGAAAACTTAGAGTTTAAAGTAGAAGTTAATGGAGATATTTTAGTAATAACCGTTCCTAAATTTAGACTTGATATTAATATAGAGGAAGATATAATTGAAGAAGTTGGAAGATTATATGGTTTTCATAATATTAAACCAGAACCATTAGGTGGAGGCTTATTAAGAGGAAAAAGATCTGATAGTAGATTAATAGAAGATGAAACTAAAAATATAATGTATGCACTAGGATTATATGAAGCCACTACTTATTCCTTTATTAGTAAAAAGGCCTATTCAAAAATTTTAAAAGATGTTAAAGATGAAGAACTTGTTACATTAAAAAATCCACTAGGAGAAGATTTTAGTGTTATGAGAACTACTTTAATTCCAAATATTTTAAATGTATTGGAAAAAAATAGTAAAAATAAAATTGATGAGTTTAAGGTATATGAATTAGGAAATACATTTCATTCATATGATTCAAAAAAACTTCCAGTGGAAAGTAAAAAAGTAACATTAGGAATGTATGGTAAATATGATTTTTATGATATAAAGGATATAGTAACTGTTTATTTAAATGAGTTAGGATTAAAAGATTTACAATTTACAACTTTATCAAATAATAAGACATTTCATCCAGGTAGAGCGGCTAATATAATATTTAAGGGTGAAGTACTAGGACAAATTGGTGAAATTAGCTATGAAGTAGCAGAAAATTATAATATTAGTTCAAGAGTATATATTGCAGAAATAGATTTATCCATAGTTGGAAAATTTGTAGACCTAGAGAAAAAATACAAAAAAATTATAAAATACCCTAGTATCGAAAGGGATATAGCAATTGTTGTAGACAGAAACTTAGAAACAGCAAAAATTGAAGAAGTAATAAAAAAATCAGGAGAGGGAATTGTTCAAAGTATAGATTTATTTGATATATACACTGGAGAACATGTTGACAAAACAAAAAAGAGCTTGGCTTATAGGATAGTTTTCCAATCACCAGAAAGAACATTAAAAGAAGAGGAAGTAAATATTATTGTAGATAATATATTAAATGAGTTGGATAAAGGCTTTGATGCTAAATTAAGG
>DUUN01000010.1 GCA_012841535.1 Gallicola sp.
CAAAATTTATAAAATCAACATCTTTAATAATTGCATGTCTTAACACAAGAAATTGTTTATTTTTAGATTTAATAATTTTATCTTCTTGTATGTAGTTAAGTGGAACTATAAATGAATAACTTCCATTCTTTTTTATTGCACATAGTTGATAGTTTCCTACACCTTTAATTACATATTTTTCTAGTTCTTTTTGCAATAGTCTAACTCCTTTCTAATGAAATTCTTATTTGGTTGCATCTTTAACTTCAAAATCTCTACATAAATTATTGAATATTGTTTATTCAAATGATTTATTTTATTATTTTATTTTTTGTGTTTGTAAATCATATTTGCAAAGTTCAATTAGTTCTTTTTTATGTTTTTTACTATCTGGTAAAAACCATAAATATCTATTCTTCGCTTCTCTTTTTACTGGATGCCATCCTAATTTTTCTGCCATTTCGTTTGTAATATTTACACCGTTTTGTCTTGGATGTCTTAATCTACCTTCTTTATCAACAAAAAATGTGCTTTTACCAGTTGAGCCTAATCTATAGGCATTTGTAGCTTTATATATTGTTCCTTCATGTCCTTCGGTTTTATCACTAAAACTTAATACCGCCCATATCTTGGGCTTTACTTGTTTTAATAATTTAAAACATCGTGATATAAACCAACTTTCTGTATTCTTAGGAGTACAGTCTAAAATATGTAGTCTATGTAGTTCTGTAACATGATCTTTATATTCAATCCCAAATACACTTGCTCGTACCGCTTCACTACATGGAGTAGCAAACATCATTACTCCTATTAAATTTTCTTTATCATAAAGTCCAAAACAAGGACTAGGTGCATTATGACTTCCATGTGAATAATGATTTTTATGTATATATTCTTTAGCAAGTTTACAAGGGATTTGTTGCACTATATAATCTATCAACAAATCACCCTCATTCACCTAATTCAACTAAATAATTAAATCCTTCTTCATAAGTTTCAAAAACAATATCTGCCGCTTCTAAGATAAACGCATGGTTATGAATATTATTTTTATCCATTACAACAATAGTATGTTTGTTTAACCATGACGCAATTGCCAGTTCCATACAACACCCGATACTAATCTTCTCTACCCCTGTGAAATCACAAAAGACTATATCACTTTGAGATACCATCCAAGTATCTCTTTGAAATATTGCATGATTATTACTGATAGGGTGCGTGTAACCACTTGGCTTTGCCATATCAATGTTTCTTAAATAGTTTTTTCCTGTCATTGGAGATAGTATATCGTAGTAATCTTTCAACTTATCTTTTGCATTATCAAAATAACTAAATATTTCTTTCCCACTTAAACCACTTATAGGATGTGCGAGATATAATTTCTTTTTCATTTTATATTATTCCTTTCTTTAATAACCCCAATAAAAACATAGTTTCATTTGTTCTCAAGAATATGTTTTCTCATCTTTTCAATTCCATTAATCATCCATATGTATTTTTCTTTTACGTCTACTACTTTACCACCAAAATTATAATAATGTTCAAGTGGCAATAAAGCATTATC
>DUUN01000085.1 GCA_012841535.1 Gallicola sp.
AAAATGAGTATCAACATAGACCTTTTTATCAAGAAAATTCATCAACAGAATTCTTGACAGGGACGATTTATCGTCGATAATTAAATATAATCATATTTAATTATCAACAGAATTCTTTACAGACCCTTATTTTTTAATTGAGATAAAGACATTTTGCCACCCAAAACACCGTCATTTAAATCAGTTGCCCAAACATTAATCCATGCTTTACTTGGTAAGTAACCCCAGTCACCTGTTTTTTGGTAATAAGCAGCATCTACAAAAATTTGAGAGTTTTTAGGATTTTTATCTGATTGTAAGAATACTTCGCTATTTGCAAGTTCCATTGTATTCGGAATAGTAAATCCAGCTTCAGCAAATGCAGTTTGTCCAACAGGACCTGATAAGAATTCAATAAATTTCCAAGCTGCTTCTTTATTTCTACTCTTTTTTGTAATACAGTATGCTTCTGAACCTGAATGTCCTGCAGCAACTCCGCCTTCATAAACTGGTAATGGAGCTACATCCCAATTAAATTTATCTCTAGAACTTCCATCAATGGTTTTTCTAAATACACCAACAGCATATCTCGTATTGATTAACATAGCACATTTTTGAGATGAGAATAAAGAATATTCTGAACTTGACGCTGTAACATCTGGTCTAGGTGAAACGTAATATTTAGCGCTTAAATCAACAAAATATTGCATTGCTTCCATTGAACTTGGTAATTCTCTACATAATTCTTTATCGCTATTCGTTAAATAAACTTTGTCACCATATGCAATGATTTCACCTTCATTGTATGTTGTTCCATTTACAGTAACTGTATTACCATCTCTTACAATATAATTTTTTGTTTCATCAAATAATGTAAACTCATATTTACCACCAGTTGATAAACTAGAGTCTGGAACCCATTCTAAACAGTTAGCACCAACACTCCAACCGAAGCAAAACCAGTTAATAACATATAAACCATACTCTGTTATAGCAGCATCATTTCTGACAGGAGCACTTGTATGAGAAGTCATTTTTTGACTTAAAGTTAATAATTCATCCCAATTTAAAGCAACTTTATTATTGAAATATTCTTTACCATTGTAAGTGAAGTAGGCGCTGCCATCACCATATGTACTTAAACTTTCTTCTTTACTCATTGAAATACAAGTGATGCCAACAGCATTCATTGCATCAATATTGTAAAATAGTACTGAAGGAGAATAGTCACGCATAATTCCGTATAATTGACCTTGACCGCCTTTTCTTGCAGTAATATCATAACGATATCTATTAATACCATCTTCCCACATTTTATTTAAATCAACAACATCACTTTCAGCAACATATGAATCTAATGGTTCGATACCACCTTGCTCAATCCAAGGTTTAATTTCGCCATCACCTGCTACAATAACATCAGGAACATTTCTTCCTCTCAGTACGTTATCTATTTTAGTTTCATAATCTCCTGATGGAACTGGTGTCATCTTTACAGTAATACCATCTTCATTAGTTGAATTGAATTGTTCAACTAGTTCCCTAAAAATTGAAATTTCTGTCTCGTTACCCCAAGTGTAAAATGAAATAGTTTTTCCACTTGTTTGTTCTTCGTCACCGCATGATATCATGACAAGAGCAAGACATAAAACACATAAAACAGCTGAAATCCTTTTTAAAATTTTATTAGTCATATTATTTTTCCTCCTTAATTAATGGAATTTCTGTCATTCTTAAATATGTTGAACCATATGGTTGCATTTTTAAATTAATATCTTTCTTAACTACATTTCTATAATTATCTTGTGGAATATTTTTATAGCTAGATTTCAATCCCCAAGATAGCAATGCAAATTTACCTTCAATTAATAATGGTGGATTATTTCTATCAAATGGTAAATTATATTCTTTTTCAATAACTTTGAATTTTTCTGATATAAAACCATATCTCCACTCATCATTTAACTCATAATAATAATCACAATATGGGAATTTTCTTTCCACATTATTTTTTGTATATTCAACAATTTGTTTTCTATATTTCATAGGAATTGAAAAAAGTAATGGACCATAGTTTAGAGTTGCAAATGACTTAGGTCTATCTTCTAATCTTAATTCAAAGGCATATTCCAATTCTTTTTCCTCATTCGCATTTAAAGATATATTTACAAAACCATTTTTCTTTTTAAAATTTTTCAAATAAGCGTATTTAGAAACTTTAATTCTAATTTGTGTATCTCTATTTGATAACAACACTAATTTATTTCTAAACGGATACTCTGATTTACATTTTAATATCAAACCATTTTCTAAATTAATCGTGGCAGATAATGGGATATTGATTTGAACTGAATCTTTAAAGTAAGAATATGCGCTCAAAGCAAATAGTGGCCAACCTTGTCCAAAGTTTGCAGTACAACATCCAAAATGCGGTTCTAAACCAAACACATTAGCTTCAACACTATTAGTTCTAAAATATGAAAGTTTATTGTGAACAGAACAATTTAATTGATTAACTTGTTGATCATATTGATGAGCCCACATATCATCACTGATTGTGGCTGGAAGACCATTGAAAGCTAATCTTTCAAGTCTTTCTAACCAATATGTATCATTAGTAAGATTAAATAGTACTTCATAAGAATACATTGCTTCTACTACACTACATAGTTCAGAACCATAATTTGGTCCAACAGGTGCTAAACATTCATCTAAATTAAAATGACCATAAGCATTTCCATGATATTTATCTAAAATAGCCAACATATCTTTAGCATCAAAATCAGTCTGTCCAGTTAATTCTTTATATAACTCACTTGCTTTCAATGCCATTACAATGTTAACACCATGATTATCATAAGCCCACCGAGAAGCAGACATATTCCACAAGCTACTACTTACTTTATAATCAAGTCCTTGTGATTTTAGTTTTACAGTTAATTCTTTAATAAAATTATTCCCTACAAGTTTTCTTCGTTTTGCATATAATAACGGGATAAAACATTCAAAATATCTGGCGTGAGCCCAATTAATAATTGTTTTATGATTCATTGCGGTATTTATATATTTTAATCCTTTTGCAATAACACAATCCACGTTATCATTACCACTTACCTCAGCATAAATAGTTAATACCCTTAGAATTAGAAACATCGACCATAAATCATCAGAAAATTGGTCGGTGTCGTTTTCAGGACAAATTCTACCATCTTCTCTTTGGTTTTTAATAATAACATCAATATATTTATTCGCCTTAGAAATTAAATTTGTTTCCTTTAAAGCATACGCTAATGGAATAAGTCCATTTAAGTAATAAGGAAATCTTTCCCAACCTTCTTCATTTCCACCTAACCATTTACTGTCTCTAACATCTTTCCATACCTTATCTAAGTTTCCGAAAAGTCCTTCGACTTGACAAATCAATTGTTTTTTTATCCACCCATCGAAGTTAATTAATTTACTTGCAATAAACATTTCACAGCACCTCCCTTTCTTATAGTTCTTCATTTTTATATTACAATATACAACAAAATTTTACCATTGCAAAAAACACTGAAAACATTGCAAAAAGAACTGAAAACATTGCAAAAAGAACTGAAATGAAATCGTTTTCTGTTTTGTTTTTGTTCCTTTATCTTGCAAAAAAGATTTATTTTCTTTAAAATTAAAATGGGTGATTCAAATGAAACTTGATATGAACATATTACCAAAATATATTTTTTCTGGAGTACGCCAATTTTTTCCAAAAGAAAAGCATATAAATAGAACCTTTGAAGAAGACGTACTTATCTTGATGTACAAAGGTATATTAAAATTCAATGAAGCAGGCGTAAACATAGAGTTAAGCCCTGGAGAATATTATTTTCAAATTAAAAATAAAAAACAAAAAGGTATAAAAGAAAGTCTAACTCCAAATTATTTTTACATTCATTTTGATGGTTCATTTTCTCCTATAGGACACCTACCAATAAGAGGAGAATTTGATATAGAAAAAATGAGACCATTGATTAATGAATTGCAAAACTTACCTTTAAATTCTACATCACTAGAAAGGCAAAAATGTTTTTATGCAATATTAACAGAATTACTAAAAAACGAAAAAACAAATAAAATCGCTGAACAAATACACACATATATTCAAGAAAATTACAACAAAAAAATATCTATAGAACAATTGGAAAGAATTTTCTTTATATCTAAAAATCAAATCACTACTATCTTTAAAGAATCGTACGAGATTACTCCTCATAAATACATAACTGAACTTAGACTTTTAGAAGCATGTAAATTATTACTTTCAACAAATAGATCATTATCAACAATCGCCAATAATGTTGGCTATAATGATTATTCAATATTCTATAAAGCTTTTTACGCTAAATTTCAAATATCCCCAAAAGAATATAGAATGCTATCAAATAAGAATAAAAGTATAACAATAGGAAAAGAACCAGATTAAATTATAAATCGATGAATCTTCTTCAAGACCCGGAAGAAGCAACGTGTGAAGTAAATAAAAAATGTGATAATCGTTCAAATCATAAACTTTAATTAGACGAAGAACCAATTGGATTATCACATTTTTTATTTGCTATCAAGGTGGAATTGAATAACTTATTGTGAGTTTTAAGCGTTTAAACTGATGATTCCAAAGTGTTCTAGGGTTTCTTCGATGATTTTAGTCATTGCAGGAGTTGGGTGTTTAGCTCGTTTTAAGGTTTCTTCGGTTGAACGAACATTTATCATATCAACACCATGTTTTCTTTTTATTTCTGCAATATATGCTGCATGAACTTTTACACCATAATTTTCAAAAATGTATTCTTTTATTTCTTTATATGTGGCATGCTTTTTAATGTAATGCTTTGATCTATTTGGTGTAAATTCTTCTGCTTCATCAACCGGTTTGCAATCAACGTCTAAATATGTAAAATGAATTAAAGTTTCTTTAATAACTTCAATCTTTATTTCAGTTGGCATTCTATAATTATCTTGTTGGTTAGCCCTTTCTTTAAAAATACCATAATATTTTTTTACTGCAGTTATTTCACAATTATAGACGGTGTAAATGATATTATAAAATTGGGTCAAAAAATAACAAAACGATAATTTAAAATTGGGTCACTCATGATAAAATAACCTCATAATACGGAAAATTTTGTTTCCTGATTGTGAGGTGAATGAAAGGG
>DUUN01000174.1 GCA_012841535.1 Gallicola sp.
CCTCATATACCTCCCATACGTTTATATTCGTTCAAATATATTATATGGGAAGAGTTGGTAAAGGTGGTACACTTTTTGATTGGCAAGCCTGTTTTATTGGTACATATTTAGTTTAGCATCTGCAATACTATTAGCCTTTAGTTTTTTATATATCTTAGAGCTCATAACGTGATTTGCTAGATTGATATGAATTTAGAATTTCAGTTTCTAGAAATCTATTTTCAATACTTATTTTTGTTTTCTGAGGGTCTATCTAGATATGTCTTTTCTATTTTCTTCTTGCTCTTCTCAAATAGCCTAGTTCATTTAAGATCATTATACCAATATTAATACCTAACCATTATTCTACATTAAGTAGGTTGGTTAAATAAGTCTATTAAAAATACTCATTAAAAATATATGCTCCAATAGTTAAAATTACTGATATCCCTAATGTGGGCAAAAATATTTTTGTAAGTACATGTGTGCTACCATTCGCTAAATCAAATATGGCAAAAAGTCCCAATAAAACTAATAGCCCTATAGCTGGTGTACCTCGCAATAACTTTCCCGAATTATCATTTAAGATAGCTTGGATACTTCTAATTATCTTTACAAAATTTTTTTTCATTTTTATCCCCCTCGTTTTTATCTTAATTAGCCACAACTAGCCTATAACTGTAGCCTCAACTTCTCATATGTCCCAATTATAAGCATATGCATTAGCTTACTCCTAAAACACTTGCCAGCAATAAAAACTAATAGCTACTTATTTTGTTGTATTGCCAATAGGTAAATGTGCAATTTCTTACTCAATATACGAATCCTTGTCATAAGTATTTGAAATGTTAAATAAAGACCTGTCCTATTTAGTATAGCCTATCCATATATCACAATATAAAATACCTATTAATAATATACTCTTTCTTTAAATTCATAGTAATGCTAATGAAAGTATCCCAGTTAAAATAATACAGATAAGTAAAGTTGTTAAACAGCCTGTACCACCACTTTTAATTTCTAGTGGATCTTCCATTCCTGCAATATTCCCTTTAAAATCTAATAAATAAATCTTATTTATCTTGCCAAAATAATTGATCCTAGACTCTTCTATTACTTTCACTAATTCTTCTTTTCTATTTTTCTTTGACATATATTCTAACTGCTCTATTATTACTTTTAAAATATAATGTTCCTCATCTTTAATAATACTAAAATTAGAATTTAATATATTCTCAATTATATTTGTAATATCTTTATCCACGGCTAAAAACAGCTTCCCAGTATTATTTATTGGTATTTCAAAACTATTACTCATCCAACCTAAAAACGATTTTTCAGTATAAAACTTCTCATATATTGTTTGTAATTGATATAATAATGCTCCTAAAACAATATGTCCTCTTGATTCCTCTATAGGTACTATTCCAAACTTTATTAAATCAAAATTAGCATATCCATTGTTATTAAGATTAATCTTTGATAAACAATTCATTAATCTATTTATTTGGGATTTATCAATTAAAGTATTAGCTGATATAGAAAAAGTTCTACTTTTATATAAATTATTTATTTTTTTATTAAAAACTGCCAATATATCATTAACTAATAAATCTCTTCCTGGGCTATCTATTTTCTTATATCTTTCAACACCCGATTGAATAGATATCGAACTGTAGGCTTCACTGCCTAACATTTTATGATCACTATCACTAATTTTCGAAAATTCTATAACATCATCTAAGTAAATTTTAACACATCTTAAAAGATCTTCTGAATTAGCTAATGACTCATTGTATTTATCATTTTTTAGTGAAATAATACTGCTTGCTATTTTTTCATGTTTTACTTTATCTGTTATATATTTATCTTCATCATTTGTTGATGTTTTCTTATTCAACTCAATAATTCTTTCACATATAAATTTGAAAACATATAATCCTAATACATATTCATCCTTAGTTAATTTACTTTCCCCATTATTTATATGTTTACAATAATTAGGTCCTTCACTAGTAATTTTATCTATCTGGATCTGAGTCAATACTTTGGACAAAAATTTAGGTTTTTTTCTGGTTCTTTGCCACCCTTGACAATCCAAACATAAATACTATTAGGTTCTCACCCGAAGGCGAAAAA
>DUUN01000687.1 GCA_012841535.1 Gallicola sp.
CCCCGCATCACACAATAAACGGACAAGATGCAGGTTTAGGGTTGTCAAACTTTATAACTTACTCGGATTTTTTTATAAATCTTCTTGATATATACCATAATTATATACAAATTGCCTTTAAGCCACACCCTTTACTAAAACCTAAACTATATAAAGATTCTAATTGGGGTATTAAAAAAACTGATAAATATTATAGCATGTGGAATAATCATGAAAATGGACTATTGATAGAAGGGGATTATACGGAACTCTTCCTAACTTCAGATGCAATGATTCATGATTGTGGATCCTTTACTGTTGAATACTTAAGTACATCAAAACCTACATTGTATTTATTAAATAATGCGAATCAACTAAATAGCTTAAATAGTTTTGGAAAGATGGCAATTAATTATCATTACAAAGCTTATGACACTTTAGATATTGAAAAATTCGTAAAAGATATTGTAATAAAAGGTGATGATTACATGAAAAATAAACGCATTGAATTTATACATCAATTTCTTATGCCACCCAATAATAAAACAGCAACGAAAAATATTTTTGATTATATCTTATCAGCATTAAAAAATTTACAAAAATGAAAAAAGTATATGTTGCAATGAGTGCAGATTTAGTTCACCCAGGACATTTAAATATTATTAATGAAGCTCGAAAATTAGGAGATGTTACAGTTGGATTACTAACAGATAAGGCAATAGCTAGTTACAAAAGGGTACCGTATATGACTTTTGAACAACGAAAGGTCATTATTGAAAACATTAAAGGAGTTAAAGAGGTTATTCCTCAAACTACACTCAGTTACGAGCCAAATTTGCGCCTAATAAAACCTGATTTTGTTGTACATGGAGATGATTGGACTGAGGGAATACAACAAAAAATTAGGCAACGTGTAATTGAAGTCCTCGCTGAATGGGGGGGTAAGTTAATAGAAGTACCTTACACAAAAGGTATTTCTTCAACACAACTTAATGCTAATTTAAAAGAAATAGGTACAACACCAGAAATAAGATTAAAACGACTAAAAAGATTAATAGCAGCCAAGCCAATTGTTCGTATTTTAGAATCACATAGCGGATTAACAGGATTAATTTGTGAAAATATTGCGATAAATATTAATGGAAAAAATGAAGAATTTGATGGAATGTGGTCTTCGAGTCTTACAGATTCAACATCAAAAGGCAAACCTGATATTGAAGCTGTAGATTTAACAAGTCGATTGCATTCAATAAATGACATACTTGAATGTACTACTAAACCTTTAATTTTTGATGGGGATACAGGTGGTAAACCGGAACATTTTGTTTTTACAGTTAGAACATTGGAAAGGCTTGGAGTCTCTGCAATAATAATTGAAGATAAAGTAGGTTTAAAAAAGAATTCATTATTTGGAAATGAAGTAAAACAACAACAAGCTTCAGTAGATGAATTTTGTTATAAAATTGAAGCGGGTAAAAAAGCTCAAATTACAAATGATTTTATGATCATTGCACGTATTGAAAGCCTAATTTGCGGAAAAGATATTAACGATGCAATTATGAGGGCAAAAATTTATGTAGAAGCAGGAGCAGACGGAATAATGATCCACAGCAAAGAAAAAAGTGGGTCAGACATAAAAGAATTTTGCACAAAATTCAGAGAGATCAATACAACAACTCCTATCGTGGTAGTACCCACAACTTATAACCATATCAATGAAGATATATTAGAAAGTTGGGGTATTAATATAGTTATTTATGCAAATCATATGTTACGGGCAGCATACCCAGCAATGATAAAAGCTGCAGAATCAATTTTATTAAATAAACGTAGTTTAGAAGCAGATTCAATATGTATGCCTATAAATGAAATTTTATCTCTAATTCCGGGAACAAAATAAAAAATTAGAAAATGATAAAGGTACAGGATTTTTATAATGAATTGCTTAAAAATGATATTACTTTTTTTGCTGGCGTGCCGGATTCTTTACTAAAAGATATATGTGCATATATAACTTCTCATACGCCAAGAGAAAAGAATATTATAACAGCCAATGAAGGTGGTGCCATTGCTTTAGGAGCCGGTTATTACTTAGCAACAAATAAAATTCCCTTAATATATATGCAAAATTCCGGAATAGGGAATGCTGTCAATCCTCTCCTATCTTTAGCAGATAAAGACGTTTATTCGATTCCAATGATTTTATTAATCGGTTGGAGAGGTGAACCCCAAACAAAAGATGAACCACAACATGTAAAACAAGGCAGAGTAACACCCGAATTGCTAAAAGGTATGGAAATTCCTTTCCAAATTATGGATGAAAAATCCGATTATGAAGATATTATTAATAACTCAGTAAAAAAAGCAAAAGAAATATTAGCACCAGTAGCTATTCTTGTAAGAAAAAATACTTTTGATTCCTTTTTATTAAATCAATCTGAAAATAATAGTTATGAACTTTCCCGTGAAAAAGCATTAGAAGAAGTTTTACAATTTATCCCAGAAAACTCAGTAATCGTTTCAAGTACTGGAATGTTGTCTCGTGAACTTTTTGAATTACGTGAAAAACATAAACAATCACATGAGGCAGATTTTCTTGTCGTTGGATCTATGGGACATACATCACAAATTGCATTAGGAGTAGCTTTGGGGAAACCATCAAAACAAGTTTTTTGTTTTGATGGTGACGGTTCAGCTATTATGCATTTGGGCAATTATGCAATTACAGGTAGTATATCACCAAAAAATCTAAAAATAATCATCTTCAATAATGGTGCACATGATTCTGTGGGCGGTCAGCCTACTGTTGGACAATGGATTGATTTTCCGAAAATTGCTGATGCCATGCATATAAAAATTTTTGGTTCAATACGTACCCAACAAGAAATTAAAGATACACTTCCCGAATTTATTAATTTCCCTTCAATTGCACTTCTCGATATTCGCATAAAAAAAGGTGCACGTAAAGATTTAGGACGGCCAACATCAACTCCATTGCAAAACAAGAAGCTTTTTCAAACTTTTTTACAAAAATAAACATGCAAG
>DUUN01000249.1 GCA_012841535.1 Gallicola sp.
ATTTTGTATTTAAAAATAGAAAAGTTAAAAAATAGTATAGTAGATATGTTATATAGTTTAAATTTATATTAATAACATATCTTTTTTTATAGAATATAGTAAAAGAGATATATTGATAAAGGTGAAAAATGAAAAAAAAGAAAATATTTAGGTGTAAGGAATGTGACTATGAAAGTATTTCTTGGACAGGAAAATGTCCTAATTGTCAGTCCTGGGGAAGTTTAAAAGAAATAGAAATAGTAGAAGATAAAAAGCCAGGGAAAAATACTTTAGAGAATAAAACTGCCTTAAAATTAAAAGATGTAGTATTAGATAGTAGTGAAAGAATCGTTACTTCAATGGAAGAATTAAATCGTGTTTTAGGTGGAGGAATAGTAAAGGATTCTGTTTCCATATTAACTGCCAGACCTGGAGCGGGAAAGTCTACATTATTTTTAGAAATGGCTTACGATTTAGCTGAAAAAGGAGTAAAAGTACTATATATTTCAGGAGAGGAATCTGAATCTCAAATAAAAGCTAGGGCAATTAGAACTATGGATGAAATTCCAAATGATATTTGGATTGTATCTACAACTTCTATGGACCTTGCTGTAAAAAATATAAGGGAAATAGAGCCAGATGTAATATTTTTAGACAGTATTCAAACCTTCACCTTAAGTGAGTATAGCTCCAGAGCCGGTTCTCCTGTCCAAACAATAGAATGTGCAAATATATTAGTAGATATAGCAAAAAACAAGGATAAGCCTAAGGCTGTTTTTATGATAGGTCATATGACTAAAAATGATGAAATGGCAGGACTTAGGACCTTAGAACATCTTGTAGATACAGTTATATATTTAGAAGGAGAGGTAGATGAGCCACTTCGAGTATTAATGTCTACAAAAAATAGATTTGGACGAACAGGTGAAATAGGCTTATTTAATATGACAGAAAACGGAATGAAGGAAATTAAGGATATAGATAACCATTTTGTAACAGAAAGGGAAAGTTCAATTCCTGGCTCTGCCCTGTCTATGATAAAAGAAGGCTCTAGAATGATGGTAGTTGAAATAGAAAGTCTTGTTTCAAAATCCTTCCTGCCATATCCTACAAGAATTGGAGATAGTTTAAGAAAAGATCAGCTAAATACCTTAATATCCATTCTTGAAGAAAGAGGTGGAGTTAACCTATATGATAAAAATGTCATTATAAAAACAACAGGAGGAATTAGGCTTTCTGAGCAATCAGTAAACTTAGCTATAATTATGAGTATTGTTTCAGCTTTTTATAATAGGGGAATAGATAGTAAAACCGTTTTTATATCGGAGGTAGGTTTAACAGGAGAACTAAAAAGAGTACCTCAAATAGAAACAAGAATAGAAGAATTAAGTAGACTAGGCTATAAAAGAGTTTTTATATTTAAAACAAAATTAGATTTAAAGAAATTTAAAGATATTGAAATTGTACAATGTAGTAATTTAATGGAAGTAATTAAAAATATATTTAAATAGGTGGGCTATGGAGATAAAATATATAGAATATGGAACAGATGAATATAGGGATTCGCTCTTATTAAGAGATGAAGTCCTACGTATTCCCTGGGGAAGAAGTATTAAGGAAGATGATTTAAGCTTAGAAGATGGTTTCGATATTTTAATAGGTGGATTTTTAAACAATAAGTTAAAAGGACTTATAGTTTTACATCCCTTGGATAAAGAAGAAATTCAAATTAAATATTTAGCCGTTTATGACGATAGTAGAGGGTTAGGAATTGGAAAAAAATTAGTTCTGGAAACCGAAAAATACGCTTTAAATAATAATTTTAAAAAAATATTTTTAGAATCCCGAGATTCTGCAGTGAATTTTTATGAAAAACTTAATTATAAAATAATAGGCAAGCCCTTTATGCCGGAATTTGTTCCTATTCCACATATTCCAATGATAAAAAATATTTAAACTGTTATTTTTATAATACATAAAAATAATTATATAATTTAAGTAGGAATAATTATACACTGATATACAAGAAAAATAAAAACATAATGACAAATAACATTTATGTATGTATAATTATTAAAAAAAATATTTAACTATAGGTTGACTTTACTTATAAAAAGTGATAACATATTAAAAATATTAACAATATCAAATGCAATGATAGAGACCTAAATAGTAAAAATATTCTCAGAGAGTTAACGGCAGGTGTAAGTTAACAATAGGTTTATTATTTTACTCACTCTATGGCAGATTTTTTGAAATAGTAGTAGAAAAATCCGGTAAATCCGTTAACTTTAAAAGAGGTGTTAAACACAAAAAGGGTGGTACCGCGGAATTATCTTTCGTCCCTATGCAGTTGCGTAGGAATGAGAGGTTTTTTTTTATAATTATATTTATGAAAGGATGGATAGGATGGAAAGAATATTGGTAGCAAAATTGGATAATGGAATGGATTCATGTTTAAGAGTATTATCTGTGTTAAGGAATAGAAGAGTACCTATTAATGAATTCAATTTATCAGATAATGATTTAACTTTAAAAATTGATGAAAATAATTATAATGATGTTCATCTGTTTCTATCTAACCTTGCTGATATAAAAATACAATAATTTTAGGAGGAGAAATATATTATGTTTTATGAACAAGATGGAGATTTAGGTATTTTTGAAGGAAAGAAAGTTGCAATTCTAGGATATGGTAGCCAGGGTCATGCTCATGCTTTAAATTTAAAGGAAAGTGGAGTTGACGTAATGGTTGGACTGAGAGAAGGCTCAAAATCAATTGAAAAGGCTGAGGAAAATGGTCTAACTGTTAAATCGGTTTCAGATTGTGCTAAAGAAGCTGATGTATTAATGATTTTACTTCCAGATGAGAGACAAAAAGACGTTTATGATAAGGAAATTGCACCATATTTAAGAGAAGGACAATCACTAGCATTTGCTCATGGATTTAATATTCATTATAAACAAATTGTTCCTCCTAACAATATAGATGTTTTTATGGTTGCTCCAAAAGGACCAGGACATTTAGTTAGAAGAGTTTATCAAGAAGGTATGGGAGTTCCTGCTTTAATAGCTATTTTCCAAGATTACTCAGGTCAAGCAAAAGCTAAGGCATTAGCTTATGCAAAAGGTATTGGTGGTTTAAGAGCAGGTGTTATTGAAACTACATTTAAAGAGGAAACAGAAACTGACTTATTTGGAGAACAAGCTGTTTTATGTGGTGGAGTAACAGAGTTAATTAAAGCTGGATTTGATACTTTAGTAGAAGCAGGATATCAAAAAGAAATTGCATATTTTGAATGTTTACATGAAATGAAATTAATTGTTGATTTAATTTATGAAGGTGGATTTGAAAATATGAGATATTCAATTTCAGACACTGCTGAATACGGAGATTATGTAACAAGTAAGAGAATTATAACTGAAGAAACAAGAAAAGAAATGAAACAAGTTTTAAAAGAAGTTCAAGATGGAACTTTTGCTAATAATTGGATAGAAGAAAACAAAACAGGAAGAAAATACTATAATCAAAGAGTAGAAGAAGAACTTGCTCATCCAATAGTAGAAACTGGTAAAAAATTAAGATCAATGATGAAATTTATAAAAAAATAAAAGAAAATAAGGTGATTTAATGAATAGTGATAATATAAAGAAGGGTATGGAAAGATCTCCTCATAGATCTCTTTTAAGAGCTTTGGGAGTAGATGAAGGAGATATGAAAAAGCCATTTATAGGCGTTTGTAATATGTTTAATGAAATAGTTCCAGGACATATTCACCTACGTCAAATTACTGAAGAAGTAAAAAAGGGCGTCTATATGGAAGGTGGAATACCTTTTGAATTTCCTTCTATTGCAGTTTGTGATGGAATAGTTATGAATCATACAGGTATGAATTTTAGCTTACCTTCTAGGGAATTAATAGTAGATACAATAGAGGTTATGGTAAAAGCTCATAAATTTGATGGTTTAGTTATTATTCCAAACTGTGATAAAACTGTTCCTGCTGCACTAATAGCAGCGGCAAAACTTAATATTCCTACTATTATTGTAAGTGGTGGTCCAATGCTAAAGGGTAAAACCACTAAAAGAGATGTAGACTTAATTTCAAGTTTTGAGGCTGTAGGTAGTGTGGCAAATCACCAAATGGATCAAGAAGAATTTGAAGAAATAGAAAGAAATGCTTGTCCAACTTGTGGTTCTTGCTCTGGTATGTTTACAGCCAACTCAATGAACTGTATAACAGAATCATTAGGTATGGCATTAGAGGGAAATGGTACAATTCCGGCTGTTTATTCTGCAAGAAAAGTCCTTGCAAAAAGAACAGGTCAACAAATTATGAAATTAGTTGAAGAAAATATTAAGCCTAGGGACATTATGACCTTAGAAGCCTTTGAAAATGCCTTAGCTATGGATATGGCTTTAGGATGTTCAACAAATACAGTACTACACTTACTAGCAATAGCCGATGCTGCAAAGGTACCTTTAACCTTAAAGGATATAGATGAGGTAAGTAATATAACTCCAAATCTTTGTAAATTATCACCAGCAGGTACTGACTATATAGAGGACCTTTATGCAAGTGGTGGTATTTATGCAGTATTAGATCAATTATCTAGGAAAGATGGAATAATAAATAAAAGTTGTAAAACTGTATCACTAAAGACCATTGGTGAATTAATCCAAGGTAAATATTTTGGTGGAGTAATTAGGACTATAGAAAATCCATATTCACCTGTAGGGGGAATAAAGGTACTATTTGGAAACTTAGCACCTAATGGAGCAGTAGTAAAAGCGTCAGGTGTATTACCTGAAATGATGACTGCAAAATTAAAAGCTAGAGTTTTTGATAGTGAAGAAGAAGCCTATAAAAAAATATTGAAATTGGAAATTAATCCAGGAGATGCAATTATAATAAGATATGAGGGACCAAAAGGTGGACCAGGTATGAGGGAAATGCTATCTCCTACTTCAGCACTAAATGGTATGAAACTAGATACTTCCGTTGCCTTAATAACCGATGGAAGATTTTCTGGTGGCTCCAGAGGAGCAGCTATCGGTCATGTTTCACCTGAAGCTGCACAAGGTGGACCAATAGGAGTTATTGAAGATGGAGATACAATTATAGTTGATATTCCTAATGGAGTTTTAAAGGTAGATTTATCAGATGAGGAAATAGAAAACAGACTTAGTAAATTTACACCTAAAACTAAAAAAGTTGATGGATATTTAGCAAGATATATGGAATATGTTTCTTCAGCAGATAAAGGAGCATGCTTTATAAATGATGCTTATTTAAATGATTAAGGAGGTTTTATGAAGGGATCAGATTTTTTATTAAAATGCTTAAAAGCTGAAGGGGTAGATACGGTATTCGGCTATCCTGGAGGAGCTGTTATACCTTTGTTTGATGCTTTATACAGAGATGGTACTTTTAAAATATATAGAACTAGTCATGAACAAGGTGCTACTCATGCAGCAGATGGTTTTGCAAGAAGATCTGGTAAAACAGGTGTTTGTATAGCAACTTCAGGACCAGGAGCAACAAATACTATAACTGGAATAGCAACTGCTTATTCAGATTCTATTCCACTAGTTGTAATTACAGGTCAAGTGGGACAGCAACTTTTAGGAAAAAACTCCTTTCAAGAAGTTGATACAACGGGAATTACCATGAGTATAACCAAGCACAATGTTTTAGTTACAGACCCTTATAAAATAGGTGAAGCTATACAAATGGCTTTTAATATTGCAAGAAGTGGCAGACCAGGACCTGTAGTTGTAGATATAACTAAGGATGTACTTGAAAAGGAAATTGAAGATTACGATTATAAGTCTTTGGGAATAGACAGAGACGAAAGACATTTAGATTATACTAATAATATAAAAAAAGCTTGCCAGTTAATTAAAAATGCAAAAAGACCAATAATCTATGCAGGAGGAGGAGTTATTCGTAGTAACTCATCAGAATTGTTAAGAGAATTAGCCAATAATTTAAACATACCTGTTATGAATTCAATAATGGGTATGGGAGCATTTGATATGACCGATGAAAAATCCTATGGAATTGTTGGTATGCATGGTCAGAAAATTACCAATATGATGGTTTATAAGGCTGATGTTATATTGGGAATTGGTGTAAGATTTTCAGATAGGGCAATAGGTCATAGAAGAGGATTTAGTGAAAATGCAAAAGTAATTCATATTGATGTAGATGGAACAGAATTTAATAAAAATATTGAAGCAGAGGTTGAAATTCTAGGAAACTTTAATGAGATATTAAAAATCATGATAGATGAGTTAAAAGGCCTACATTTTGAAATGGATTTTAATCATGAAAAGTTACCGAAATCTGAAGAGAATTTCTTACCAAAACGATATATAGAAAAAATTCAAGAAATATTTACAAATGATGCTGTAGTTGTTACAGATGTTGGCCAGCATCAAATGTGGACAATGATGTATTGGAAAGCTAAATATCCAAATAGGGTTATAACTTCCGGTGGTCAAGGAACAATGGGATTTGGAGTAGGAGCAGCAATCGGTGCTAAAATTGCAAAACCTGAAACTCCAGTTGTGCTAATAACCGGTGATGGTTCCTTTAGGATGAATCACAATGAAGTTTTGACCTTAAGTACCTATAATATACCTGTAACAATTTTTGTTTTTAATAATAATACCTTAGGTATGGTAAGACAATGGCAAGGAATATTTGAAAATGAAAGATACTCTGAAACCGATATTTATGATGCTCTAGATTTTTATTATTTATCAAAAGCCTATGGAGTAAATTATGCAGGTAAAGTAAATAACGAAGAGGAATTGGAAAAGGCCCTTAATAATTGTGACCTACAAAAGGGAATAAATATAGTTGAATGTATGATAGACCATGACGACTGGGCTTATCCAATGGTAGCAGCAGGTTCAAGTATTAATAATATAATAGAAAGAAATTAATA
>DUUN01000613.1 GCA_012841535.1 Gallicola sp.
TAAAAAACAATTATTAGAAAAAAAAAACATTTCATTACAGCCATTTTTATTATCTGTTTATTATTACATAATTAAAAATCAGATTGATAACAAAGAAGGTAAGGATACATTTGATAGTTGGCATGAAAAAGATAATGTTAACTCTGTTGGAAGATTTACTAGTGTTATTGGTTTAAAAACTAAAGCATCATTCAAAATGATTGATGAATCCAATGATCTATTTAAACCAATGATATCTAGTACTCAAAATTTGGAAGAATCTTCTATAGATTATTCTTCATATTTGGAAAATTTAAAAAATAAATATTATAAAGTAAAAACTTTTTTATACAATAACGAATCACATGAATTAAGGGATTTTTTTGTGTGCAATGACATTACATTTAGCCTCACAGGAAAATATAAAAAGGGTGTATTCAATTTTTCTAATGAACATTATACTATTCAAAATGCAACAACAAATGAAATAGTTGAAATGTGCGGTAATTTCATTATCATTTCCGGAACAGGTGGAATAGGAAAAACAATGATGATGAAACACTTTTTGTTAAATTCTATAGAAACATTCAATGAAAAAAATATAGTACCATTTTTTGTGTCTATAAAAAATTACAATGATACATATGAAGACTTATTAAAATTTGCTTACTCAACAGTTGAAAATTTAAGTGAGATTACATTTTCTGATTTTTTATCAACTGTTGAAAGTGGGAAAGCACTATTTCTATTTGACGGTCTTGATGAATTGAATTCAAAATATCATTCTATTTTTGATATACAACTTGAAAAACTTACTGACAAACATTCAAATAATATCTTTATTCTTTCATCGCGTCCATACACATCTTTTATTGAAAAAACAAGATTTCGTATTATAACATTGGATCCATTTAGAAAAGAACAAGCAATAGAATTAATAGAAAAACTAAATTTTAGACCAGATGAACCGAATATCAAAAATACATTTAAAGAAAAATTAGAATCTGAATTATTTGAAACTCATAGGGCCTTTGCAGAAAACCCACTTCTTTTAACAATTATGTTAATGACTTTTGAAAATTTTGCTGAAGTGCCTTCTAGATTACACATATTTTATCGGGAAGCATTTTTAGCACTATCACAAAAACATGATGCAAATAAAGGTTTATATAATAGGTTGTTTTTAACCAAACTTTCAAATGATAGGTTTTCAGATTATCTAGCCGAATTTTGTGCACACTCATATTATAATGAAAAATATGAGTTTACTTATTTCGAAATAAAAGAATATTTCGATTCATTGACAGAGTTAAATAACGAAAGATATCCCGATGAGCATCCAACTTGTAGTGATTTTATTCATGATTTAACCACTAATTTATGTTTATTGTATTTAGAAAATTCACAATATCACTTTACACATAGATCATTTCAGGAATATTTTTGTGCGTTATACCTATCAAAAATAAAGGACAATGAATTATTAATGATTGGTGATTTTTTTGAAAATAAAAATCAATTAATTAATGATAAAACTTTTGATATGTTGTACGATATGATTCCAAAAAAAATCGAAGAATTCATATATATTCCTTTTTTAGAAAAGAAATATAAAGAATGTGACGATGAAGACGGATATTGGACTTTTTTGAAAATATTTTACCCTGAAATTCTTTATCCAATCGGGACTACAGTTGATACTGTTTATACAATAAGTGCATCATTTCTATATAATTCAATAAA
>DUUN01000745.1 GCA_012841535.1 Gallicola sp.
AAAAACTATAAATTAAAAAGCATTTGATTAAATCAAATGCTTTTCTCTACTAAATAAGTGACATTATTCCATTATATACTTCTGTCCACTGCTCTTGTGTTACTATTTCATCATCTAATTTTTCATCGCCATCATCATCTGTTCTGCTATATAATTCTAAAATAGCAGCATCCCCATTGATTAATCCTAAAGCGTAATCATTTAATTTTGGAAATACTTCTTTAAATCTAAGTACTTCCTTTTCTTCTTCCCTTGTTAACCAATCTTTTGTATATTGTTTTATTTCATCTATATTAATATTCATTTCTGCTAGTTCTGAAATCCAATCTTCTGCTAAATCAACTAGTTCTAATTCATCGTTTACTTTATCATCGTCTACATCACCAGTGTCCTCTAATAAATCTAGTAAATCATCAATATCATCATTGGTCATTTTTACTGTTGAATTTACATTAGTTTCTGTAGGATTAATTTCTAAGGGTTTAGTTTCAACAGCTTCTGTTTCTACTTCCTTTTCAACTGTTGCTTTTATTTCTGTAGTTCCTTTACCTTTACAAGCTACTAAGGTCATGGCTAAAATTGTTACAACTATTAATATTTTAATTTTCTTATTCTTTTTCAATCTTTTCACCTCACCTATATTATACTATACAATATATAATATAGGCTTTAAAATACTATTCTTAGAAAAATTGTAACTTTATTTCACATACCTTTCACTAGGGTTTTTATCAAAATAATCTATAAAATCATACATTCCATAACCATCAACATCTATTCTAGTACCTGGAATTCTTGAAACTAAATTATAGTTTGACTTATTCGGATAATCATCTGGAGCCCAGCCTCCAATACCTATTGCAATATTATTGTATTTAACTCCATTAAATATTCCACTAATTAATCTATTATATCCGCTACCATTAAAGACACTGCTAAAAGGTATTGCTAATGTGTTTACTTCATAACCATTTGGAAGGTATTTTTCTAGATTAGCCTTTTGAGTTGCTATTTCTTCCTCTATTTTAGTTGGATTTTCCTTTAAATCTATATGGTTTATTGTATGGTTTCCTATATCCATTCCACTTTCTATCATTAGCTTAAACTTATATTCTATATATTCCTTTTGCTCAAAAGGTATTTTCCCACTAATGAAAAATGTAGCATAAGGATTATAATATTCTAATTTTCTATCTAATTCTTTTAAAATTGCATAGGATGAATCAGGATCAATTTCACCATTTTCCAATATATTGAATTTATTTCTATTTCCATCATCAAAGGTCATAACATAGGGAGTATATCCACTAGGTATATTTATTTCACCATTCATATAATCCTTTAATGAAACAGGTAAATAACCCTTTTTATATAAATTTAAAATATCATATTTTAAACCTTCTGGAGTTCTTTGATACCTATGTTCTTCTTCCCCTACATCATGATAGGTAAATATCATAACCTTACCACTTGTATTTGATTCCATTGGCTCTGGTAAAGTTGCATTTTCAAAATTATAATCTATGCTACCAATAATTTGATCTTCTAGGTATTTAGGTAATAACTTTTCTCCACCTGTAAATACTACATTCGCAGGAGATAATTCTCCTATATATTTTATTATTGCTCGAGAAAATCCCTTATATCCTGATAATAATATTGGTTTGCCTAGAGAAGAAGCTACTAAAGCATCTGCATAATCTATTCCACTACTAACTACTATTTCACTATTTTCTTTTCCTAAGTATTTTATAACAGCTAGAGAAGTATCATATCTGTCAGAACCGTAAATTAACTCCCCTTTAAATTCCTTTAAATTTAAAGATTTTAAAGAGCCAACAGCATAATTAGCCCTGTCTAAATACTTGCTTTCACCATTTATTAAAAGTATTGGTTTATTTAACTCCTTAGCTAAATAACTAGCAGATAGGGCATCTGGATAATCATTTCCTCCTGCCACTATTATATTTTCCTCAACTAGTCCATTTATTTCTTCAAATTTCTCTAAAACTTTCTCACTTGTTTCATAACGGTCTTTTCCAGCTAGTCTTTCATAGTCAATATTTAAAGTTTTAATTAAATTCTCTCTAACTTTACTTTCTCCACCAACTACATATAGCTTACTGACTCCTAATCTTTCTATTTCATTTCTTACTTCATTAGCCATACTATTACTTTCTACTAGTAGGATTGGTGCCTTTAGTATTTGTGCCAATGCTCCACTTGAAATAGCATCTGGAAAATCCTGGCCACTTGTAATAACAGCAAATTCTGAACTAGAAAAATTATTTTTAGAAAATTCTACAGATGTTAAATATCTATTACTACCACTAATCCTTGTAATTTCAGTAAATTCTTCACTGGCAAAAGAGCCAGGTACTTTAATTACCAAAGTGGTTATTAATACCAAGATAATTAAAATTTTTTTCATATTTTTTCATATACCTCCCAACATTTAAATCTTTCATTAAATTTCAACGCCTACTAGTCATATATTTCCTTATTTACTTTGAATTTAATTTAAAAATTTTTAAATTTTTCTTAGCTTAAGCAAAACTAATAGTTAGGCTTATTACAACTTCTTAATTATAGCCTATTAATAATAATTTATAAACAAAGATTATTGTTAATATTAAATATAAATATTGACTATGACTGTTCTTCGTGATAATATCAACACACTATTCTTTTTATATTATAAGGAGAGATATTATGAGTTTTGGTGCCATACTTTTATTAGGAGTAGGAGTATCTGCAGATGCATTTGCTGTAGGCGTCTGCAAGGGTTTAAGTTTAAAAAAATTTTCAACTAAATTTGCCTTAATAATCGCTTTATTTTTCGGTGGTTTTCAGGCAATTATGACATTTCTAGGATGGGCTTTAGCAAGTCAATTTAGCCATATTCTAGAAAGTATAGATCATTGGGTTGCATTTATTTTACTGGCAATACTTGGTGGTAAAATGCTATATGAATCCTTTCAAACAGAAGAAAATTGTGGTTGTCAAAAACATGATGTAAAAATAGATTTAAGGGAAATGCTTATGCTTTCCATAGCTACAAGTATAGATGCTTTAGCTGTTGGAATATCCCTAGCCTTTGCCGGAATAGCTATTTTTATACCAACTATTACCATTGGCATAACAACATTTCTATTTTCTTTTCTGGCTGTTATTATAGGTTTTAAGTTTGGCTCTATATTTCAAAAATATGCTGAAATGGCCGGTGGAATAATCCTTATTTTAATAGGAGTTAAAATTCTCCTTGACCATACAGTGTTTATTGCCTAACAGAAATCTTTAATTGCCTTATAGGTAAAAAATATTATTTTAAAAATTAATAAATATATTAAAAGTAGCTACTTAAATAAAATAGCTACTTTTAATATTTTACACTAACCCTAATAATATTATTTTCAAGTCCAAGTCTTTCTTGTAATTCCTTACTTAATTCCAAGTGAAATTCCGTATCCGATGCAATATCTTTAAAATCATATTCTACAGCATTAACAATAGTTCCTGAACCATAATTGGTTTCATATTTATCTGTACCAACTATTTTCATATGTTCTTCATATCTATTACCTTCAAGTAGACCTAAATTATTAATTTTTGTATTTATAATAGCTCCGCCTAATATCTTTTCATTAAATACAAGCTTAAAATCTTTTTTACCTACTATAATAAAATTATCTTTAATTTCCTTATCATCAATAAGTATATTATACTTAACTTCATTCTTAGCTAGCTCTTTAATTTCTTCCTCTGTTAAATAGCTTAAGGTTTTTTCAATAAACTTTTCAAGGCTTTTAAAATTTTCTTCATAGTCTTTATTTAAACTTTCCAATTGCTTAATTTTTTCTTCGTTACTAATATCGGAATTATTTTCTGTCTCTTTATTACTATTATTACTACAACCGAAAAATACCATTGTAATAAAAACTAAAAAAGTTAACAAGGCAAATTTCTTTTTCATTTTCTTTCCCCCTTATTTTATCTTATAAATATATTA
>DUUN01000864.1 GCA_012841535.1 Gallicola sp.
AATAAAAAATTATTAAATGAAGATAAAGGAGAAAACTATGTTTAAAAAATTATTTAAAAAAGACAAGGAAACAAAAAATGGAGAAATTTTTGCAATTCAATCAGGGGAAGTTGTAGCTGTAACAGAAGTACCAGATGCTATGTTTGCACAAAAAATACTAGGTGATGGAGTAGGACTTATTCCAGAAGAAGGTAGTATTTACAGTCCTGTGTCAGGTACAGTTGATGTTGTAGCTAATACTTCCCATGCTGTTGGAATTAAAACCAATGACGGCCTAGATGTTTTAGTTCATATTGGTTTAGAAACAGTAGGACTGGAAGGAAAAGGCTTCGATGTAAAAGTTAAAGTTGGAGATAAGGTAAAGGCTGGGGACCTATTAGTTGATGTAGATTTAAACCTTTTAAAGGAAAAGGGTTTTGAAATTATAACTCCAATAATAATTACAAATATGGACGATATTAAGGAGCTTAAAACAAATACTGGAAAGGCAACAGCAAAAGAAACAGTAGTTATAGAATATACTAGAAATTAAGAAAATGAATATAGTAATATTAGATGGATACCTAGTAAATCCAGGAGATTTAAGCTGGTCAAATATTGAAGAATTGGGAAATCTAACAGTATATGACAGAACGCCAAAAGAACTTGTAGCAGAGAGAATAAAAGATGCAAATATACTTTTAATTAACAATACCTTTGTAGAAAAGGATTCAATAAAGCAAGCTGAAAACTTGAAATATATTTCCATGTTAGCAACAGGATTTGACAATGTTGACATAGAGGAATGTAAAAAAAGAGGAATTGAAGTTTCCAATATTCCTTCCTATGGAACAGAAACAGTAGCTCAATTTACCTTTGCACTTTTACTTGAATTATGTAACCATGTAAAAATACAAAGTGACTCAGTTTTAAAGGGAGAATGGACCAATAATGACAAGTATGGTTATTGGTTAAAAGAACAGTATGAACTATATGGGAAAACAATAGGAATTATAGGCTATGGGAAAATAGGTAGGAAAGTTGGGGAAATAGCTAAGGCTTTTGGAATGAAAGTATTAGCCTATAGAGGTGAAAATAAAACAAAGAAATATGAAGAGGAGGTTTCCTTAGATTATTTATTGGAAAATTCTGATATTATTTCCCTTCACTCAAGTTTAAATGGAGACAATAAAGGAATTATAAATAAGGACACTATAGCTAAAATGAAAAAGGGAGTAAAAATCATAAATGTAGCTAGAGGTGGATTAATAGTAGAAGAGGATTTAAAGGATGCTTTAAATTCCGGCTATATTTCCGGAGCAGGACTAGATGTAGTTTCAGAAGAACCTATAAAGGAAAATAACCCATTGTTAAAAGCTAAAAATATTATTATTACCTCCCATATTGCCTGGACAACAAAGGAAGCAAGACAAAGAATTATAGACATGGCGACAGAAAATATAAAATCATTTTTAAAAGGAAATACTATAAATGTGGTGAACAAATAAATGAAAACTATCGGATTAATTGGCGGAATGAGCTGGGAAAGTACAAGCTTGTACTATGAAATAATAAATAAGGTAGTTTCTGAAAAACTAGGAGGACTCCATTCTGCAAAAATCATACTTTATTCTGTGGATTTTGCTGAAATTGAAGAACTTCAAAGAAAAGGTCAATGGAGTAAGTCTGCAGAAATATTAGCTGATATCGCCATGAAATTAGAAAGAGCAGGGGCAGATTTTATATTAATCTCTACTAATACTATGCATAAAGTAGCTGACCAAGTTCAAGAAAAAATAAATATTCCAATTTTGCATATTGCTGAAGCTACTGCCAAAGAGTTAAAAGAAAACAAGATAGGTAAAGTATTATTACTTGGTACAAAATACACTATGACAGAAGATTTCTACAAGGGTAAGTTAGAAGCAGAAGGTATAGATGTAGTTGTTCCAAATGAGGAAGATATTGAAATAGTTAATGAAATAATTTTCTCGGAATTATGTTTAGGGAAAATTAATGAAAAATCAAGGGAAAAATACATTAACATAATTAATTCCTCTAAGAAAAAAGGAGTTCAAGGTGTAATATTAGGCTGTACTGAAATTGGACTATTAATAAAACAAAAGGATTTAGAGCTTCCTGTTTTTGATACAACAATAATACATTGTCAGCAGGCAGCTAACTATGCAATAATGAAATAAAAATATAGGAAAGTGCATTCAAATATGGTTTTGAGTGCACTTTTTAATTTCTACAAGCTATCCTTTTTTTACATATAAATTATCAATATTTAAGTTTTTGTCCCTGTAATATAGGTCTTTTCTTGGATGGTATCCTAAATTATCCCAGAACTTATTTCCAACAATATTATCGCAAAAAGCTACTAAGGCAACTCCATTAATGCTTTTTGCCTTTAAAACATCTTCAAGATGTTTTATCATTTGACGTCCTATAGCCCTGCCTTTAACCTTTTCGGAAACAGCAACATGGTATAAATATGCTCTTTTTCCATCAAAGCCACAGAGAACAGTTCCTTCAACTCTACCGTCTTCCTCATATACAATAGACAGTTCAGGATTGTATTCTAGAAAGAATTTAATACCTTCAAAAGTGTCATCTAACCCTCTTAAGCCCATTCCTGGAGTATTTTGCCAAAGAGTCGAAGCTTCAAAATAATCTTCAATAGTCATAGATCTAATAAAACCCAAAAAAATCACCTCATTACAATAGTTAAGGAAAATTATATAAATTATATCATAGAAAAGTTGAATATATAAATATATTATGTTATATTTTATTGGCGTAAAGTGTTTCTTGGCACCCACTTTAAAAATCAAGATGTAATAGGGAGTCTATTCGTCTTTTGGCAAGTAGATTCCCTATTGTTTTTATTAGATTAAGGTCTAAATATCTTTATTCTGGATGTCATAAACATAATTCTATTAAGAGAAGGTGTTTTATGAGAAAAAAATTTAATTCAAAATTTATTGTTCGACAAGGGGTAATTGCTGCCTTATATGTTTTAATGACAGTAGTACCTCCACTATCTAATCTTTCCTATGGACCAATACAACTTAGGTTATCGGAAGCCTTAACCTTGCTGGCTTTCTTTAACGGAGAGTATATTTGGGGTTTAACTATTGGCTGTTTTTTTGCAAATATATTTAGTCCCTTTGGTGTATTGGATATTATAGTAGGAACCTTAGCTTCCTTTCTTGCAGCATATTTCATGAGTAAATGTAAGAATATTTGGCTTTCCAGTATTGTTCCAGCAATTGCAAATATTTTAGTTGGAATTCAACTATACTTTATTGGAGTATCTAAAACTGGAGTTTTAATTGTAACAGGTCAAATAATGATATCTGAAATAATTGTAGTGTCATTAATAGGAGTTCCAATTTTTAAAATGTTAATTAAAAACAAGGTTTTAGTAGAATATTTAAAACTAAATACCAAGAATAAAAATTTAACAATAAATTTCAAAAAAATGGGTAAATAAATTTAAGAGGATTTTAATTGGAGGCTATTATGAAAACTATAAATTTAAAAAGCCATTTAATTATAAGGTTGGAAAAGGGAGAAGAAATAGTTTCTAGTATAGTTAAGGCCTGTGAAGAAAATAATATTAAACTTGGAGTATTAACAGGTATAGGGGCTATGAGCTATGTTGAAGTAGGCTATTTTGATACCGATAAAAAAGAATATTTTTCTAATGAATATAAGGGACATTTGGAAATTCTTTCTTTAATGGGAAATATTACTAGAAAAGATGAAAAAGTATATCTTCATCCCCATATTACTTTTGCTAATGAAGAAAATTCAGCAAAAGGTGGTCATTTAAATAAGGGTATTATTTCAGCAACAGGTGAAATAATAATACAGGTAATAGATGGTAGAGTTAATAGATACTTTAGTGAAGAAATAGGATTAAATTTAATGGAGTTGTAATGAAAAAATATAAAATAGGAATAGTAGGGGGAGTAAATAGGGGGAGTTTTGCAAATCTTTTATATACAAAGGAGTCCTATATAAAGACAATAGTAGAAAATAAGCAGACCCCAATAATACTACCAGTTACTAAGGACAAGGATGTTATTGAATCGTTAATAAAAAAGCTAGATGGATTAATCCTTCAAGGAGGAGTAAATATTTACCCTTTTCATTATGGGGAAAATCCTAAAACAGATAAATTAGAATTTGACCTAGAAAGGGACTACTCGGAGTTTGCCTACTTGGAAACGGCTTTAAAATACAAAAAGCCAGTACTGGGAGTTTCTAGAGGATGTCAACTGATTAATGTGTTTTTTGGAGGAAGTCTAATACAAAACATTAGTAGGGAAATATCAGACTCTATTTATCATATTGGAAAAGACTACTCTGAAACTAGACACTATATTAATTTAAGAGACGGTAGTAAGCTAATGGAAGCCTATAAGACAAATAGGACTGTTGTAGTTTCATCCCATACTCAAGGAATTAATACTTTGGGAAAAGATTTAGTAGTTTCTGCTAAGGCTGATGATGGTGTTGTAGAAGCTATTGAATATACAGGCAACAGTTATTTAGTAGGAGTACAATTTAATATAGACAGAATGTTAAATGAGGAAAGTAAACTATTGTTTAGTCAATTTATAGAAAGTGTAGGTATTCAAAATGAATAAGTTTATAGGAATACCATGTTGGTTGGAAAATAGAGGGAAATATGTAAGTCATGAAATTAATAATAATTTTTCTAAAATGGTACTTGATTCAGGAGGAATTCCAATAATTATTCCCCAGGTTTATGACAAGTCTTTTTTAGATGAATATATTAACATGATAGATGCCTTAATCCTAGTTGGAGGTTCTGACATTTCACCTTATCTTTACAAGGAAGGGCCAAATAGGTACTTAGAAAGTACCAGTCCAATAAGAGATGAAGTTGAAATATATTTATTAGAAAAAGCTGTTGAAAGAAAAATTCCCATATTTGGAATTTGTAGAGGAATGCAATTAATTAATATATTTTTTGGTGGAAATTTGTATCAGGACATTTATTCCCAACGGGAAGATGTTTACAACCATAGCGATAGGGAAAATAGAAGTATTATTTACTACCATGATATAGAAATAAAAGAAAATAGTAGATTATATGATATTTTTGGTCCGTCACTAGTTGTTAACACCTTTCACCATCAAGCCATAAAGAAAGTGGCAAAGAACTTTAAGGTTACAGCAACTGCCGATGATGGAATAATAGAGGCAATAGAATATGAAAAAGATAATTTTATTATGGGGATTCAATTCCATCCAGAATTTCCAGAACATAATAAAAATTTCTACAAACTTTTTGATTATTTTATAGGAAATATAAAGTAGGCTTAGATAAAGTCTACTTTTTTTGATATAATTACTTATACAGGAATATAATAAATATATAAATATACTAATAAATTATACATATAGTTAATTAGAGAATTTATAGTTTATTATAATAAAACATAAGGAGGAAAAAATGAGCTTTAGTGAAAAAAGAAAAGCAGGAGAAGCAAACACTGCATTACTAGGAAAAAATTCCCCAGAGGTAATGGGAGGATTTGCAGAGTTACATAAGAAAATTATGGGAACAACAGCAATATCTGTTAAGGAAAAAGAATTAATAGCCTTAGGTATAGCAATAGCTATAAGATGTGAAGGATGTATTTTAGCCCATGTAAATGCTGCGAAAAAAGCAGGTGTAACCTTAGAAGAAATATACGGAGTAATAGAAGTAGCAATATTAATGAGTGGTGGACCAGGAACAGCTTATGGTGGAATAGCAGCAGCTTATGCAGAAGAGGTTTATAAAGAATAAATAAAACAGGAGATTTTTATCTCCTGTTTTTAAATTGCATTTAAAGCTTGCTCAATATCCTCAATAATATCGTCTATATTTTCCAGTCCAACGGAAAAACGTACCATGCCACCTTCAATACCGGCAGCAATAAGTTGCTCATCTGTTAATTGACGGTGGGTTTCACTGGCAGGATGAAGTACACATGTACGAATATCAGCAACATGAACTTCATTTGAAGCTAGTTTTAAAGCATCCATAAACTTAATTGCATTTTCCCTTCCACCTTTTATATTTAGGGAAATAACACCGCTAGCTCCCTTTAAATATTTTTTGGCTAGTTCATAATTTTCATCATTTTCTAAACCAGGATAGGTTACAGATTCTATTTTATCGGATTTTTCAAAATATTTTGCTACAGCTGTTGCATTTTCACAGTATTGTTTCATTCTTATTGCCAAGGTTTCTAAACCTAAATTAAGTAAAAATGCAGAATGGGCAGCAGGGTAACAACCAAAGTCCCTCATTAATTGCATTCTTGCCTTAACAATATAGGCAGCCTTACCATAGCTTTCAACATAGGAAATTCCATGGTATGACTCATCCGGTTCAACAAGTTCCGGAAACTTGCCATTAGTCCAGTCGAAATTACCACTATCTACAATTACTCCACCAACTTGTACAGCATGGCCGTCCATATATTTTGTAGTAGAGTGAATTACAATATCGGCACCATGTTCAAAGGGTTTACATAAAACAGGAGTTGCAAAAGTGTTATCTACAATTAAAGGAACTCCATTATTATGGGCAATTTTAGAAAATTTTTCAAAATCTAAAACAGATAGTGCAGGGTTTGCAATAGTTTCTCCGAAAACCGCCTTGGTATTTTCCTTAAAGGCCTTGTTAATTTCCTCTTCAGAAGCGTTTTTGTCAACATAGATACATTCAATTCCCAATTTTTTTAAAGTATAGGAAAAAAGATTTACAGTACCACCGTAAATTTCTGTTAAACTAATAAAACTATCTCCTGCATTACATATATTTAAAATCGATAAAAGAGTAGCAGCCTGTCCTGATGTTGTACACATAGCACCAACACCACCTTCAAGTTCTGCAATTTTTTCTTCTACAGCCATAACAGTAGGGTTGGCAAATCTAGAATAAATTAAAGACTTAGTAGGTTCGTCAAAAACAGAAGCTACTTCTTCAGTTGAATCATAGACATAGGTTGTACTTTGAACAATAGGAAGAACCCTAGGTTCAGAGTTTTTAGGTGTATAGCCTGAATGCAGGCATTTAGTTTCATCTCTCATTAATAATCCTCCAAATAATTGAATTTAAACCATTGTATCATAAAGAAAAGCTATAGTATAAGATAGATTAATTATACCGTGATATAGGTATAGGCTATAAGTTTAACTGTTAAATCCCTTAGAGTAATCAAGTAGAATATCGTAAAACTTCTTACCTATTTCCGATAAAACTACATCTTTATGGACAATTGTACCTACTTGAATTTTTTCGTCTGCCTTAACAGGAACAGAAATAATATCGCCACCGTGTAAATATTCTGGAAAAACTCCGGAGGAATAGGTGTAGGCATCTAAACCTATCATAAAATTAACAACAGCAGCACGGTCACTTACACGAATACTTTTCTTTACAGGTAGGTAGCTAAAAACCTCCTCAGAATAATAAAATGAATTATACATTCCCTGGTTAAAGGAAATTTTAGGATAATCATCTAATTCGGAAATTTCTATAATATCCTTACTTGCTAAAGGATGTTTTTTTGAAAGGAAAACATGGGGTTTAGCAGTAAAAAGTTCCTTGAAAATTAAATTGTTTTCCGACAACATCTTCCTAATAACAGCTTCATTATAATTAGAAAGGTAAATTATACCTATTTCACTGTACATTGTTTTAACATGTTCAATAACTTCATAGGTTGTAGTTTCATTTAAAGTGAAATCATACTCTTCATTAGAATAGTCCTTAACTAAGTCAACAAAGGCATTTGCTACAAAAAGATAATGCTGAGAAGAAGCAGCGAATCTTTGTTTTTTTACAGTTCCCTTAATAAACTTTGCCTCTAAAAGGTCAGCTTGGGTTAAAACCTGTTGTGCATAGCCTAAAAATTCAGTTCCCTTATTTGTAAGAACAACACCTCTATTATTTCTAATAAAAATTGCAAACTGTAATTCCTTTTCCAATTCCTTAATTGCATTTGAAAGACTTGGCTGGGAAATAAAGAGTTCCTTAGCAGCCTCATTAATAGAGCCTTTTTCTGCAACCTTAACTATGTATTTTAATTGTTGTAAAGTCATATAGCACCTCATTAAATTGATATATTTATTATAGCATAAAACTATATAGCTGTAAGCTAAATTTATAAATAATATATGATACAAATACCCTTATTTGTAAATTGCTATTTAATAATATATAATTAAAAAATAAAAATATTTGCAAAATTAAAAACACAGTTGGTTGCTAGTCCGAACACAGTAAACTGTCAGTAACCTGCCTTCTCGGTTGTCCATTTTTTGCTTAAAAAAGAGAGGGGTTTTGTTGTGCAAAAAATAAGTGTAAAAATGACAGTTTGTTTTGAAAATCCATTTTGGATAGGTGTTTTTGAAGAAATAGTAGATGGAAATATAAGAATTGGCAAAATAGTTTTTGGAGCTGAGCCTAAAGATTATGAAATTTATGAATTTTTAAATAAAAATTGGAAAAATCTAAAATTAAGTAATGAAACAAAAATTCAAAATAGTGGAAAGAAAATTACTAATCCTAAAAGATTACAAGGTTTAATAAAAAAGTAAGTTCAAAATAAATATTTAGGAACTAAATCTCAACAACTACTTAAAAAACAAGAAGAAGAAAGAAAAGAGCAAATCAAAAAGGAAAAGAAAGTTAAGAAAGAAATTGAAAGTCAAAGGAAATATAGGAAAAAAAGATTAAGAAAAAAGGAAAAACACAAGGGAAGATAAATCAAAACCAAGAGCAATTTACTCTTGGTTTTTGTTTGCTACAGGAAATATATATTTTTATAGACTATTAGGAAAATCTTCCCTAAATTTTCTAGCTAGTTTTTCCGGCCAGTCAGAAGTAGCCTCTAATTTTCCTATAAAGAATCTTAGGGTTTTAGGCTCGTCAACAAATCTTAGTCCACCAATTAAGTCACGGTTTTTGTATAACCAAACTATTCTGTCAATAGCGTATTTAACTTGTGACAGGGTAAATACCCTTCTAGGCATTGCTAGACGAACTAATTCCATTTCAGAAAGTTGCTCAGAACCATCAGGATTTCTTTGTTCAGACAGAGTACCTCTCTCCATTCCTCTAATTCCACCGGCAATGTAAATTGCTGCAGCTAAGGCACCAGCTGGGTATTCCTCTTGTGGAATATGTGCTACAAATTCACCGGCGTTAATATGACAGCCTAAACCACCAGCAGGTGTAACAACTGGCACACCGTGTTTTTGTAATTCATCACTCATATACTTAATAAATTCTGGTCCTTGTGAAATTACGTCCATATCCATTGTTTCATCTAAACCAACGACAATAGCTTCCATTTCCCTTACAGACATTCCACCATAGGTTAAAAATCCTTCAAATAAAGGTATAAGTTCTCTCATTTCCTTTAAGTTTTCTTCAGAGCGTATGCAAATTCCACCACCACGGGCAAAACCTAACTTACGGGCAGAAAAATAAACTATATCCATTAAGTCGGAAAGTTCCCTTGTAATTTCCTTAATAGTCATGTCCTTACAAGCTTCTTCCCTTGTTTTTATAAAGTAAAGATTATCCTGTAATAAACTTGCGTCTAAAACAGTCATAATTCCAAACTCCTTAGCAAGTCCACACACTTCCCTAGCATTTTCCAGTGAGAAAGGTTGACCACCAATTAAATTAGTACCTGCCTCTAAACGTATAAAAGGAATATTATCTGCTCCAACTTCTTCAATTAACTTACGAAGTCTAACAGTGTCAAAATTTCCCTTAAAAGGATAATCTGAATTTATTTTTAAACCTTCCTCTATAACCAACTCTTCAACCCTACCTCCAAGTCTAGTTATATGAGCCTTAGGAGTAGTAAAATGGAAATTCATAGGAATAACGGAACCTTCCTTAACAAAGGCCTCAGCTAAAATATTTTCACAAGCACGTCCTTGGTGGGCAGGTAGAAAATACTCCATTCCAAAAATTTCCCTTACTTTATTTTCCAGTCTTGTAAAAGTTTCACTACCAGCGTAACTATCATCTGCCACCATCATAGCTGCTTGTTGTCTGTCACTCATTGCATTAACACCACTGTCAGTAAGCATATCCATAAAAACATCTTTATTTTGCAACATAAAAGTATTAAAGCCTGCTTTTTCCATAGCTTCCTTACGGTATTCAACAGCTGGTAAATTAAGTTTTTGTACAATACGTACCTTATGCATTTCCAGTGGTATATTCTCTCCAGTAAAAAATTCGATATTTGCCATTTCTAATCCTCCTAAAATTAATAAAGCTTTTAAAATATAATAGTAAGTGGTGTAGGGTTTAAGTATTTAAGAAAAATAAAAAAACACCCATCCTCTTTGGTGAAAGAGGACGAGTGTATAACCCGTGTTACCACCTCAATTTGTTAAGTCCTTGCGAAATTAACCTTTTCGGGTGCAATATGAAAAACATATGACATCCTATTACTGTAACGGGTAAGCCCGTCTCAACCTACTCATACTATTTTTCGATGAGAAGCTACAAGATGTATTCATTTTAATATTTTACATTACCTTACACCAACTGGTAACTCTCTTAAGTAAAATAAAAAAACTACTTATTCTTGTAATAGCCACGATATTTTATTACGTTAAAGCATATCACAAATAAAGTATATAGTCAATTAATTACTAGGAAAAGAATAGTCCTAAAAAAGAAGGGATTATTGTGTATTTTCATATTGATTTAAACAAATAAAGAGTATATATTATAGTGTAGACTAAAAACAAAGAGGAATACTATGGTTAATAATGTATTAATAAAAATAATTCAAATACTACTTTTAATAATTGGCTTAATATTAGTGGGATTTTTGTTTTATAATATATTTTTTGTACAACTAACAATACAATCACGTATATTAAAAACAATTCTTGCAATATTAGGACTTGCTATTTGGGTTAGATTTTTGGTGTATATAATTAGAAAATTCAAGAAATATTTTTAGAGGGGAAAAAATTTGATAAATATAACAGATTTAAGTTTAAGTTTTCAAGGACAAAAATTATTTGATGATGTTAACTTAACATTTTCAAAAGGAAATTGCTATGGGGTAATAGGAGCAAATGGAGCAGGTAAATCCACCTTTTTACGAATCCTACAAGGAGAATTAGAACCTGACACAGGAACTGTAGCAATAGATAAAAATGAAAGAATGTCGGTTTTAGAACAGGACCATAACCAGTTTGACGACGAAAAAATTCTAGATGTAGTAATATCTGGCAATCCAAGACTAATAGAAATAATGCATTTAAAAGACGAGCTATATGCAAAACCAGACTTTAATGAAGAAGATGGAATAAAGGTAGCAGAACTAGAAGAAGAATTTTTGGAAATGGATGGCTGGGAGGCAGAGTCAGAAGCAGCCACTATTTTACAAGGCCTTAATATAGATGTAGACAAACATAATAAATTTGTAAGGGAATTAACAGGTAAAGAAAAAGTAAGGGTCCTATTAGCGAAAGCCTTATTTGGAAAACCAGACATACTTTTACTAGACGAGCCTACAAATGATTTAGATATTAAGTCTATATTATGGTTGGAAAATTTCTTAATTGACTATGAAGGAATGGTTATAGTAGTTTCCCATGACAGATACTTTTTAAATAATGTCTGTACCCATATGGTAGATATAGATTTTAGGAAAATAAAAATATTTGTGGGAAATTATGATTTTTGGTATGAGTCCAGCCAGTTAATGTCTAAACTAATAAAAGAACAAAACAAGAAAAAAGAAGAGAAAATAAAGGAACTACAGAACTTTATTCAACGTTTCTCTGCCAATAAATCAAAGTCAAAACAAGCAACATCAAGAAAAAAACTACTGGATAAAATTCAAATAGAGGACTTACAACCATCAACAAGAAGGTATCCCTTTGTAGGTTTTGAAATGGAAAGGGAAGCAGGAAACCAAATTCTAGAAGTAAATGAAATATCTAAAACTATAGATGGAAGTAAAGTTTTAGACAAGGTTAGTTTTAGGGTGAATAAAGATGAAAAAATAGCCTTTATAGGAAATGAAATATCGGTAACAACCTTATTTAAAATACTCGTAGGAGAACTAGAGCCAGATGAAGGTAGTTACAAGTGGGGGCAAACTATTACAAAATCCTATTTTCCAAGGGATAATAGCTCCTATTTTGACAAGACCGGCTTAAACCTAATAGATTGGTTAAGGCAATTTTCAGTAGAGCAGTCAGAAATTTATATAAGAGGGTTCTTAGGAAGAATGTTATTTTCAGGAGATGACGCATTAAAACCGGCAGATAAATTATCTGGTGGAGAAAAAGTCAGAATGATGCTATCTAAAATGATGATGTTCGGCTCAAATGTCTTATTATTTGACCAACCAACAAACCATCTAGACCTAGAATCTATAATTGCCCTTAACAATGGTCTAAAGGCCTTTAAGGGAAATATCCTATTTACTTCCCATGACACTGAATTTATAAACAGTATAGCCAATAGAATAATTCAGCTAGATGAAAAAATAATTGAAGACAGAAATATGACTTACGAAGAATTTATAGAAAGGTTTATAGAAAAATAATATTCTATACTATAGAAGGAAATAAAAATATTTTAAAACACGATTTAGAAAGTAAGAAGGGAAAAATTTTCCTTCTTTTTTTAATATTTACTAATTTTCGAAATAAAATATAAAAACAGGAATAGTCTTTATCCCTACTTCCATATAATATTTGCTAATTTCCTTAAATTCATGTAAGGAAATAAGAGCAATAGCTTATTTTTTAACCTTTATGTAGTGTATATCTTATACCATGTAATTCTTTATCATCAGCAAATACCCTTTCTATTGTTTCTTTTCTCCTGCCATATTTTTTCACTTTTCTATACATTCTTCCCAAATGTGCCTATCTACAACTTTTTGATTATTTTTACTTTCCCTGTATTTCTCTATATATTTGCAGTTTTTACAATCTTTAGGATTGCTTTTATATTATCAATATCCATATCTGTTAGTAGTAATATATTTTAATATTTTAAAGGCTGTTGGCATTTCATTGTCAAGGGCCTAAAAGAAGGAGTAATTTATTCCTTCTTTTTTTGTCTAGAAATATATTATTCATAATATGCAAACAAGAACAAAAAAAACATTGTCTTGTCAGTAAAAAACAGGAGGGTGATTTGACAAATTAGAAAGAAAATAAATGAAAAAACTAATTAATAAAATAAAAAAATAAATGGAGGTTAAAATGAATAGTAAGAAAAGTGGAATATATTTTTCACAGGCTTTTAAAAGCTTTATTTCTTTTCTTCTAATACTTTCAATGGTAATAACGCCAGGACTATTACCAACAGTAAGTAAGGCAGAAGAAAAAGAAGAAACAGAGGTAGCTGAAAATCAAAAACCTGATTATTTAACAGCAGAAGATTTACTTAAAAGGTATGAAGATGCAACAGGAGGATTAGAGCAAACACAGGACTATAACTTTGACTATAGTAAAGAAGCTCCAACATATGGACAACTTTCAGATGTTAAGTTTACTCAAGTTGCATTAGGAAAGTTAGGGGGCTATGCCTTAGACTCTAGTGGAAAAGTTTGGTCTTGGGGATACAATCTTTCTGGTAGAGCAGGAATAGGTAAAAAAGTAGGAGAACAAATGTATCTTGGTGGAATGATGCAAATTCCATATTTTATAGATAATAATATAAAAGTAACTAAAATAGCAGCAGGCTATGAAACAGGGTACGCTCTTGATGATAAAGGCAATGTTTACGCTTGGGGACGTGGTTCTGAAGGGCAAATGGGAGATGGAGTTGTCAGAGAAGTAAACACTACTCCAGTAATTGTTCCAATACCAGTGGAAGATGGTGAAAAAGTAATAGATATTGAAGCAGCTGTGGCTAATCAAGCTCATCATGCAGTTGCTATTACTAATAAGAATAAGGTTTGGTTCTGGGGGCATGGTACAGGTGGAAGAATACCAGGAGGACAAACTGCTACAAAACCAACTGAAGTTAAGATGCCTTTTCCAGAGGGAGTAAAAGTAAATAAGGTTATTCCAGGACATAACTTCACCATTGCTCTTGCAAATGATGGAACAGTATGGTCGATGGGACATAATGACCAAGGTCAGTTAGGTCAAGGAGATATAAAAAACAGATATGGTAAATTTGAAAAGATTAAAGAACTATCTAATATTGATCAAATAGATGTAACCTATAAAGTTGTTGTTGCAAAAGATAAAGATGGAAATGTATATGAATGGGGATATCTTCCAACAGGAGCCAATGGTGCTGCTTTCAGTGGACAATTATCTCCTAGAATTGTGGAAATAAATCAAGCAGAAATTGAGAAGGTATATAAACCTATACCACAAAAGGTATATGCTGGAGAACATACAAATTATTTTATAGACCAAAAAGGAAGAACTTGGACTTGGGGTACAGGCTATTATTATGGATTTGCTAGAGAAGGAGGCTATGTTGATGCCACAACTAAACACGCTAGCAAAGAGGCTGTTTTGTATCCTAAAATAATAGGTGATGGAGATACTCAGATAAATGATACAAGTGCAAAATTCCCTAAGTATGTAACAGAAACAAATAGTAAAGTTGCTGGTACTAAGCTTGGTTATGGTCACAACACACTTCATCCAACAGCTTGGGATGAAGCATATATGTTAAAAGATGATACGGGAAATGTACTAGATAATGATGGCAATCAATTAGAATATAAAAATGGATATTACTATAAAAAGGGAACAACTGAAAAAGGAATGCCTGCAATTGATCCTAATGAAACTTGGATTAGTCTTACATTTAAAGAGCCAAGTAAGATGGAAAGTATATCAGTAGAAAGATCATCAACAGTGTTTCTAGATGCAGATGGAAATATCTTTAAAGCATCTGTTGATGGATCAGGAACTATTGCCTGGGGTTGGGATTACAACGACAAATACTTCACATATGATAAATATTCAAATAATGAAAAAGTTGGATTAGCAAATTCATATGTACATGAACTTGTATTTATGAGAGGTTTACCAACATCAGCACCAGCACCAAAGTTAGATGTATCTAAGAAAGCCTATATCAATGATGCAACAGAAGCAGTAAAAGAAAAAACGGTAGTAAAACTTGGCGATACGATTAAGTATGTCATTTCTGTGAAGAATACGGGAAATGCTGACTTTACTGGATTGAGCATAGAAGATAGTATTGACCCTGCAAACTTTAAAGAGGGTACGTTGGTAGCAACAGGAACTCCAGAAGGCGTTACTTTTGTCGATGGAAAATTAGC
>DUUN01000291.1 GCA_012841535.1 Gallicola sp.
ATAATAAATTTATTGAAATAATTTTAATAAAAAAAGAGATAATGTAATGGATCCTTTTACATTATCTCAATAAAACCTATTTAGATGAATTTAATTTTTTTGAAAGTTTACTTAATTGTCTAGAAGCTGTGTTTTTATGAAGAACATTTTTTGAAGTAGCCTTCTTTAATTTTTTATCTATAACCCTTAATAAGCTTTTTGCTTCATCAAAATCATTAGAAGAAATAGCATCTTCAAATTTTTTAATATAAGTTTTAATTTCAGATTTTCTTGCTTTATTTTCTAAAGTTTGTCTTTTAGTTACATCTATTCTTTTAATTGCTGATTTAATATTTGCCATTATTTCACCTCCTAAACATAACATTGTTATTATATAATAGCAAAAAACAAAAATCAAGAGAATTTATGTTATAATTATTAATGGATTTATTTTAAATATATACTTAAATGCAGGAGCGTAAGAATGAATAGTAGTAAAAAAGTTAAGTCTGAATTTTTTGAGTGGATTATTATGATTATTGTAGCTGTAATACTAGCTTTAATTATAAGATACTTCGTATTAAGTTCTACTCTAGTAAATGGTTCTAGTATGGAACCTACCTTAAAAACAAATGATAGACTACTTGTAAATAGAATAAGTTTTATGGTCGATGATTTAAAATACGGTGATATTGTCGAATTCCATAACCCTCATAATGAAAAAGAAGATTTTATAAAGAGAGTAATAGCACTAGAGGGAGATGTAGTAGAAATAAAAAACAATATTGTACATGTTAATAACAAGCCCTTAAAAGAAGAATATACTAGTACAGAAAATGGTTTTACAACTTTTGGAGCAGAATCCTATTGGGAAGTAGGAAAGGATGAGGTTTTTGTACTAGGAGACAACAGGCCAAATAGTAACGATAGTAGAGCTTTTGGACCTATAGAAAAAGATTCTATTGTAGGGATAGCATTTTTTAGATTTTATCCCTTCTCGAAAATTGGATTAATAAAATAATTTATGGTGAAATTATGAACGATAATAGTAGAGAAAAATCCGAATTTTTAGAGTGGATATTTCTAATTGTCCTAACTTTAATTTTAGCTGTATTAATTAATACCTTTATTTTTAGTCAGACAATAGTAAAGGGGTCAAGTATGGAACCTACCTTGAAGACTAATGATAGATTATTAATTAATAAAATAGGATTTTTAGTAGACAATATAGAATATGGTGATATTGTAGAATTCCATAATCCTTATAATAAAAATGATGATAACTATATTAAGCGAGTTATTGCTTTAGAGGGAGATATTGTAGAAATAATAGAAAATAGGGTATATGTAAATCAAAATTTGCTTACTGAAGAATACACCAGCACTAATGGTGAAACAAAAATAGAGTCTGAATATTATTGGGAAATCAAAAATGATGAGGTGTTTGTTCTAGGTGATAATAGACCAAAAAGTGATGATAGTAGATTATTTGGTCCAATAAAAAAAGATTCTATTGTAGGTATTGCTTTTTTTAGGTTTTATCCTTTTAATAAGTTTGGAAATTTAAATATTAATTAGTAGGGGATTTAATGAATATAAAAAAATCAAATATAAGAAATTTTTCAATAATTGCACATATTGATCATGGTAAGTCCACATTAGCTGATAGACTAATTGAAGAAACCGGAATGTTGACTAAACGAGAAATGGAAAGTCAAGTATTAGATAGTATGGACTTAGAGAAAGAAAGAGGAATTACAATAAAACTAAAGGCTGTAAAATTATTTTATAAGTCTTTAGATGGAGAAGAATATATACTAAATTTAATTGATACTCCAGGTCATGTAGACTTTAACTATGAAGTGTCGAGAAGTTTGGCTGCTTGTGAAGGAGCTGTCTTAATTGTCGATGCTACACAGGGAGTTGAAGCCCAAACGTTAGCAAATGTTTACTTAGCTATAGACCAAGATTTAGAAATTCTTCCTGTTATTAATAAAATTGATTTACCTTCTGCAGATATTGAATATGCAAAAAATGAAATAGAAGAAATTATAGGGCTGGATGCTTCTAACATACCGGAAATTTCTGCTAAAGAAGGAATTAATATAGTAGATGTTTTAGAGGATATTGTAAATAATATACCAGCACCAGAAGGAAATGATTCTAATCCTTTAAAGGCTTTAATTTTCGATTCATACTATGATTCCTATAAAGGTGTAGTGTCATATGTTAGAGTTTTTGAAGGAATAATAAAACCAGGGATGAATATTAAAATGATGTCATCTGGTAAAGAATTTGAAGTTACTGAAGTTGGTTATACTACTAATTCCAGTATAGTAACTGATAAGATTACTGCAGGTGATGTAGGATATGTTGTAGCCAGTATAAAAAATGTAGAAGATTCAAGAGTTGGTGACACTATAACAGATGCTAATAATCCTACTGACAAGGCTTTACCAGGCTATAAAAAAGTTACTCCTATGGTATATTGTGGTATATATCCTGCTGAAGGTGAAGAATTTACTGCTATTAGGGAAGCTTTAGAGAAATTACAAGTAAATGATGCTTCACTAACTTTTGAGCCAGAATCATCTGTAGCACTTGGATTTGGATTTAGATGTGGTTTCTTAGGATTGTTACATATGGAAATAATTCAAGAACGATTAGAAAGAGAATTTGATTTAAATATTATTACAACAGCTCCATCGGTTATTTATAAGGTTACTAAAAAAACTGGTGAAGTGTTAAATATACAAAATCCAAGTAATCTTCCTGAACCTACTGAAATAGAGTATATGGAAGAGCCTATAGTAGATGCAAATATTATGGCTCCAAAAGATTATGTTGGAGTAATAATGGAATTATGTCAAAACAAACGGGGAACATTTGTAAATATGGAGTATTTAGATGAAAAAAGAGTAAACATAAATTATACTCTACCTTTAAATGAAGTGATTTACGATTTCTTTGATGCTTTAAAATCAAAAACAAAGGGTTATGCGTCTTTAGACTATGAACTAAAAGGTTATGAAGTTTCCGAATTAGTAAAATTGGATATTTTAATAAATGGAGAACTTGTTGATGCTTTTTCATTAATAGTCCACAGTGAAAAGGCTTATGAAAGAGCTAGGATTATCGTTGAAAGACTTAAGGAAGAAATACCTAGACACCAATTTGCAATTCCTATTCAGGCTTCAATAGGTTCTAAAATAATAGCTAGAGAAACTGTAAGAGCTTTAAGAAAAGACGTTTTAGCAAAATGTTACGGTGGAGATATTTCACGAAAAAGAAAATTACTAGAAAAACAAAAAGAAGGAAAGAAACGAATGAGACAAATTGGATCTGTAGAAGTTCCACAACAAGCCTTCTTATCGGTATTAAAATATGATGAAGATTAATCTCATAGCTTTGCTATGAGATTTTTTTAAAGGTTATTTGGAGGTTAAATGAAAAAATTAGGTATATATGTTCATATTCCATTTTGTAAAGAAAAATGTTATTATTGTGATTTTATTACAATGCCTTATCAAGAAAAAAGAATAGGCGAGTATTTTTCTCTATTGGAAAAGGAAGTTTATATGTACAAAGATAAGTTTAAAAATTATACAATAGACAGTATTTATTTTGGTGGTGGAACTCCTTCTTTTGTAGATTCAAAAT
>DUUN01000194.1 GCA_012841535.1 Gallicola sp.
AATTTTATGCACATAAGGGTATTCTTTTTGTTAAAATATTCATCATGAAATGATGATGAATATTATGACAATAGTGATAATTGAGCAAATAAAATCAGTGAATGACTTATTAAATTTCAGTAGAGCATATCAAGAAGGAATGACAAAATTGAATCAAAATTAACTAGGCACATAAAAAAGTTAGTTGATTTCACAAATGTAAAATTCACATGGATTAATGTGTTGCTTCATGAAAATGTTAGTTTATACTGATGTAAAATGTAATATATAATTATGTAAATATTATTTTTATGTGAGATTTATGATTCGTCATCAACTATCCCAACTATCTTCATTAAATATTTTGCATTTGTAGAGGTTGATTTTCCTTTTTTGAATTTGTAATCAAAGATAATATTATTTTCAAGATATTGTTCAGAAAAACTATAATTAACAATTTTAGTGATTTCGTTTTCTAATTCACATAACTCTAAGTCGTGTGTTGTTAGAAGTCCAACTGTATTAAGTTGGCTTAGTTTTGTTAATACAGTTTTAGCACCACTTAATCTATCGATTGAATTTGTTCCTTTAAATATTTCATCAATTAAAAAGATTAGGTTATCTTCTTTTTTTGCTAATGAGATGATTTCTTTAATTCTTTTTAACTCAGCATAGAATGTAGAGATACCTTCATTTAAGTTATCAGCAATACGAATAGATGTAGCAATCTTAAATATTGAACAAGACATTTCTTTGGCTATGACAAAACCACCTGCTTGGGCTAATACAAGGTTAATTCCAACAGTTCTTAAGAATGTTGTCTTGCCTGACATATTAGATCCAGAGATAATAAAGATGTTTTCATCTAATGTAAAATCATTGTTAATTCTTATACTGTTATTAATTAATGGATGTCCGATATCTTTTGCGACTATCTTTTTATTTTCATCTAAAATAGATGGCATTGATGTATTAGAACATACATAAGCAAGTTTTGATAAGCTTAATAAACTTTCGAATTCTCCTAGAGCAACAAACCAATTTTCTGCTATATGTGAATATTTATCTTTCCATTTTTCTAATAAAAAGACACATTGATAATCCCATAACAGTAAGAAGTTTAACATAAAATAAATTAAACCATTATGTTTAACATTTATCATATTAGATATAAATGATAACTTTTTCATAGCCTTAGCGACTGAGATATTTTTATCACAAAATTGATATTTAATTTCATTTAATTTATTTGATTTGAACTCTATATTTTTTAGTAACTCAATTACCTTCGAATATGCTCCTAGTTTATATGGTAAGTAAGTTATTGTACTTAAATAACTTTGTAGTTTAAGAATACTAAGGACCCATATTGTTGTTTGAATTAGAAGTAATGAATAGATTAATGGGTAAAGACTAGTTAATTTAAATATTAATATGAATGATATAGTTACTAATGAAAATAATGGTAAGTATTTTAAGATAGATTTTAATAATTTATTGTTTAATAACTTTTTATTATCTTTTAGTTCATCTAATAGTTTTTTAGTTGAATGGTCACTACTAATTTTTGATAAGTAATATTCAATATGATTTGAAAACTCTAAATCTCTACTTAGTTCTATGACTGCTTCTTGTCTATTAATTATTTCTTCTTTATTGTAATTAGCATTTAATAAATCATTAGCAAATATTTGACGACCATGATATGTATGTGTAGAATTTAAGAATTGAAATAATGATTTATTACCTACGATATCTAAATCAGATGAGTAATGGTGATCAACATTAATAAATTCTTGTCCGATATCTTTGAACTTAGACCATTCACCACTGATACGGTCCAAATTCTTTTTATTTATATTGATAATTCCTTTTGAATATAAAACTTTTTTGTTAATACTTTCTTGATAAAAACTTAAAATAATAAATAGTAGTAATAATGTAACATCTATTATCACTAAATATAATAGAAAAGATTGATTAAAAGATAAGTATAGAAAATACAGAAGTAATAAAACAATTGCCATTTTTATATAACCTAGAGCATTAAATAACAATTTGTTCTTTGATAATATTTCTTTATGTGTTTTTATAATTTGCTGAAAATCGTACAATTAAATCACCTCATAACCTTGTATAATATTCTATAATAACAGCTGTGATTAATACTAGGAAAATATGTATAATTGTATACATTTTTTTAAAGGTTCTTGTTATTAAGTTGTTAGATAAGAAATTAAAAGTTACAAATAATTTATAAATATTCATTAGATGAGAGATTAGAAAAATATTAGTTATTTTGGGATGACTTTTGCCATTTTTTATAATAAAATGTGCTTGTAGGAAGTTATTTCCACAAAAATTGAGTACACAAAAATTATATTGCATTTAATCTTTTTTAAAGTAAATGCAACACGTCGGAATATCCAATTGAATGGCTTGTTGGCAATTCGTTTAGAACGTTAAGGGTTGTTAATGTTCTTTACTAAATAGATCTGGACGCAAATACACTTGGTCAGGATCTTTTTTTTAATATTTATAGTTTCTAAGAATTGTTTACCTAAGAATGTTATAGCTAATTCATAAGGTGATTTACCCATAATCGATTTTCTAGATTATGAGTTAATATGAGAGAACATTAACTCGACATCATCTTGAGATAAATTATCAAGACTTTTACCTTTTACTTTGATGTATCGGATAAATACATGATTTCTCTCACATGCTCCTTTTTGAGAAGAACGATAAGGATCGCAATAAAATATTTTGCTAAGTTGTTCCCCAGTTAAAGGGTCATTTTCAATCTCTGATAATTTAAGAAATTCAAAACCATTATCACACAAGATTACTGGGAAAATAGTTTTATAGAGTTCATTACCCATCTTCTTTCTTAAATCATAGAACACTGAGTTAACAACATCGGGAGATAAAGAATTTATAAGAATCCCAAATTGAAAATGAATATCAGGAAAATAAATGGTTAGGATAAAATTATTATCAGATTTACTCCCATGAACTGTATCTATTTGAACAGTGTGTACTTTATTAGTTTTTACCCATTGTTTATAATCTTTATAGGTTCTACCAATAAGTAATTCAGGATTCTTAATAACCCTTGCAATATATTGCTTTTTTACTTTAAAGCGTACAGTTCTAGGCAAATCGATATTTCTTGCATTCATATATCCCTCATTAATCCAATTTCTAATGGTAACAGCACTAACATTAATCTCCTCATGGTTAAATAAAATATGTTCTATGGATTGTTCTTTTTTTAAGGAGATAGATACAATCTCGTTAATGTAAGTAAAGTCATCTTTAGAGATTATAATACCTTTACGTGATTCAGTACGCCTTGTGGTAGCTATTAACTCAGATTTATCTGCTTCGTAATAATATTTATCTTTGTTACAAAAACGTTTCTTACTGCATTTATTACAACTCTCAGCGACTGGAACTGCTAACTGGGCTCATGTTATGGCAGCTAGTTTGATTTTCTCTATTCCAATGGTTCTAGTTTTATTCCTTGCTCAAAAAGCATTTGTAAGAGGCGTTGTAACTAGTGGGATAAAATAATAGGAAATCACGTTTTGCACACCCTTTAATTTTTCATAAGAATTGTTATAATGTATTTCATATATAAATGCATAGAATGAGGTGAATTATGAATTATGAATTATTATGATATTTTAGAATCAAATAGAAGAAAGTTTAATGAAAATGAAAAATTAAAGGAAGCAATTGAAGCTTTGAAAAATGCAGTTTCTATATCGTGTGATATGTATAATTACTTAACGGATGAGATTGAACATAGTTTTAATAGAGTTATCAAGAAAAAGT
>DUUN01000201.1 GCA_012841535.1 Gallicola sp.
CTTTCATATCAAAAAAGAGGAGACAAAAGCACTAGTTCAAACTAATACCTTTGACTCCTCTTGAATATATATTATAAATTTTATTGTTTTTTATTATGCATTTGACCATAGATGTACCTCGCTTTCTAATAAAAGACGGATACTGCTTGTCATTTATTGGTTATTTATAATAATCATTTTTATTTTAAAAGTCAATAGTTTTAGTTTGATTTTATGAATTGTTCAAAATCTTTAAATTGAATTTTTTTAGAAAATCCATTTATATAAATATCATCACATTCTTCAAACATTAAATAATTAATATTATTAATAGTTATTACATGTGGTTTAACATAGGCAATATTAGAATTAACTATATTAATTACATTACCATTATGATAGGTAGGTTTAACACAAGCAAACTTACATATCATATCGACTTTCTTTTTTAATTTATCACTTATTATAAGTTCTTTTGTTTCAATATTTAACATATATAATCACTCATCCTTTCAAAATTTAAGTACAAAAAAACTAACTATTTCTAGTTAGTCTGTATTACTTAAACTCGAAAAGTTCGAGTTTCCTATCAATCTGGAGCGATAGTTGAGTGATTACACAACTTTTTCTCACACGAGGATGATATATAAATCATCCAACTAATAATATTATAACATGTTATTTTAATGAATCTATCTTTTTTCTTAAATTTTCATATTTTAAGATAAACTTTTTATAATCTTCTTCAGAAATATTATCTTTTGTGTATTTATTTCCTTTTTTATTCTTTCTTATACCATATAGAAAAAAGTCTTTGTATTCTTCTATAAATTTAAAATGTTTGGTTGTTGCTCTTTCTTCTACTAATAGAACAAATTGCACATTGCCCTTAAATTTTAAAAACAAATTATAAAAATTAAAATAATTATTTATATTTTTTATATTTAAAACTTCTTTTGATAAATAATCATATTGTATTTTTAATTCTTCATGTTTTGATCTTGGAACCCTAACTTTACCACCTTTAGTAATGCATAAACCAGTTATTTTTTTATCTTGATTAGGTCCATATATTTTTACTTTGCTCTTTTTAATTCTTAAACCATTTCTTTTTATTATTCCAAATAATGAATTAATAAATTCCTGTTTTATTGGTTTATTAGAACTAAATACAACATCATCAACATAAACAGTCATTTCTATATTATTTTTTGTTGCAAAATCATTAATATATTCAAACATTCTATAATTTGATAAAAAAGCTAAAACTGGGCTAGTTGCTAATCCTTGCCCAATTCCATATTCAAATTTACCAACAACTGGATCATCTAAAGGACAAGTACATAAGGATGTATATATACCTGCTATATCATCATCTAGATTTAAATCATATTTAAAAAAATTAAATATTTTTTCACATGAAATTGATGGATAAAAATTTTGAATATCTATTGCTAAAAGATATTTGTTACTATTATGAGCTTCAACATTAGTTTTATATGATCTTTTTTTTAATGATGAATGTAAGTATGGTATAGGATAATTTACTTCTTTTTTATTTTTTTTAATTAAAGAAAGTGATAATAATTTATTTATTTTTTTTAAAGTTTTCTTTAACCATTTCTCATTTATATTTATTAACATTCTGTATTTGTCTTTTGAATAATCATCTGGCCTAGTATCATAAATATCACTTGATTCTTCAATAGATAAGTATTTCATTTTTCTTTCTTCTGGAGTTTCTTTTGTTTTGGATTTATCTGGTTTTTTTAAATAGAAAAAATTATAGTAAGGTAATAAGCCATCACGTACATTTTCTAAATCAAAATCTTTTGGAATATTTAGAAGATTCTTAATACCATTCCTACTATTAAAACAATATAATCTACATTTTTTTAAACATTCTTTAACATTATCCATATTTTACCTCAAAATAAAACATTCTATTATAAAAATAGAATGACCCGTTCGTAAAGATTTTAATAATCAAAGCAACAAGTCTTTTAAGAATTAACTCTGTAAATAGATATTCAATAATAATTAATGAAAACCATTTCAAAGTTTCTTTAATCCAAGACTTCTTTTTATTTTTACGTCTTGAACTCTTTTTCGTTTTAACTTCAAACTCAACATCCAAGTTTGCTTTAAAACTCATCTTCATTCTTATTCCTCCTTCTATAAAATATTTCTGGAGGCGCTTATCCATATAACATGATTATTAAATGGAACAGGCCATCCAGCTATACCTATATAGTATATAGATATGTACTTATAGAGGAAGAACTAGTTATACTTGTAAATATGTACATATATTACTACGTACATATATATACAACTATTAACTGGATGCTCCCCAATAAAGGACAGCCTAAACAGGCTAAATAATAACACCAAATGGTGAATACAATTTGATAAGCCCTGTTGCTTAAGGACATTATACCATGTTTTTATTATTTATAATAGACTAATTTGTTATTTTATTATTTCTTTTTCATTTAAATCTATATTCCATAATCCTAATTGTCCATTAACTTCTTTATCATAATTAATTTTTTTTATGTTATCTAGTTTCCATGCATAACCAGTTCTAACTTTATTCCCATATGCAATATTATTTTCAGATATTATTTTATTATTTAATTCTTCATCCAATTCTAAACAATCTTTTATTTCAACAACTGCTATTATTCTTCTTGAAGGAAATTCTAAATTCATGTTCTCATATTTCTTCATATCATCTTTATCTATTCCAGTTCCTGCATGAATTAAAATTTTTCCTCTATATTTAGTTTTCCAAGATCTAAATTCATATTTTTTAATTCCCTCTGCAACTAAAGTTGCCCAAGGTTGTCTTAATGTTAATACTTTCAATTAAATCACCACTTATATTTTATCATAAAATCGTCGTTTTTCGCGTATCTATGAGGAATTAATAAAATATTATGGTATAATATTTTTTGAAAGGGTGTGAAGTTATGGGTAGTAATACATCTGGATTTCAAAATGAAACAGATTTGATAAGTGCATTATCAAATAAACTTTATGCAGAACTTAATGATAATTTAAAGAAGTTTATTTCATTTTTATTTCCACAAGTAAATAATAATGACAAAATTAAATGTTATAGTGGTATGGTTGGACAAAAGCCTGATATTATAATCGAAATAAATAATAAAAGAAAAAATGTGAGTATAAAAAAAGGCAGTGGAAATTCTGTACATCAAGAAGATATAGATTTATTTATGGATTTTTTAACTACATTAGATATTTCAGAAGAAGCTAAAATTGAGTTATTAAAATATCATTGGGCTGATGGTACTACTGATGGTTCTGGCAAAATTAGAGTTTCAAGTGCAGAATATAAAGCAGAGCATCAAAAAGAAATAGATTTGATTAATAGTGAATTAAATAAAAGAGAACCTTTAACTAAATTAATTACTAGAGTATTATTTAAAGGAAAAAGTGACAAATTTGATGAAGCTGATGTTGTCTATTATGGAACTATTAATGAAGGACACTGGGCAACTAAAGATGAAATAATTAAATATATGCTTAATAATAAATTTGCTATTAACTCAATACATTTCGGACCACTTACATATCAAATATGGAATAGATGTTTAAACTTTAATCCTAATACTGAAAATAGAAGAAATGTTATGCAAGTCAAATGGGGTTCACTTGAAAGAGATTTATTAATTATTGAAAAGGAACGTGTTGAAAATGAATAGAGGTACTCATTCTGGTGATTTAGCAGAAATTGATTTTGTAAAAAGGTTTAATTCTGAAAAGAATAATCAAGATTTTGACTTCTACATTAAAGATTTAGACATAAAAGAATTAAATGATGTTTATATGGTTAGAGTTACTACAAAACAGCATTCTAAATTATCTAATCAGACAGTAATGACAAGGGCTGATACATATTTAATTAATTCAAAAGATCAATTGATAAATGAACTATTATTTGATAATGACTTTTATTTAGATGAAGAAATGCTAAATGAAAAAAGCATTAATTATTCTGCTTTAGATTATAGTGGAGTATCAGTAAAAATGTCTGATTCGTCTAGATTTCAAATATTAAAACTTACACCGGAAAGTTTCAAAACGTTATTTGGAGAATATGAATTAGGCGCTGGAGCAAGTATATATTGTTTAAGAGAAGAAGAAATTGAAAAGAACGAATCAGTATTTAGTGGATGGAAGACAACCAAACAAAATGTAATTAATAAATATAAAAATGAAATTCCTGATTTAAATAAGTTAAATGATAATATTAATTTAATTGAGCAAATGAAAATTTATAAAGAATTAAAAGAATTTTCAAATAAAAGGATAGCAGAAATTATTGATAATGATAAACACATGAAAGAAATTATTTTTAATGGTTATCGTATATATAATGAACCATATTCAGCAAGTTATTTTTATAAAGGTGGAAGAATTCAAAGACTTAACTATGTTCCTTTTAGTGTTACAACTGGTTCTGGGAGAAGTCATGGCGATTTCACTATTGTTTTAAAACCAAAAAATGAAACTATTGAGTAGTTTCATTTTTTTTAAGTAATTCAACTAATTGCTTTGAAATATATTCTAGTATTGGAACAATAACACTATTTCCAATTTGTTTATATGCTTGAGCACCAGTACCAATTTTATAACTATCTGGGTATCCCATGAGTTTCAAACATTCTTTTTCAGTTAATTTTCTATTTAGTTCGACAACCACTGGAACATTATTTCCTCCGGTACCCATTTTTGCTGTAAGACAAGGTGAAATACCATTTGCCCTAAATTGACATCTTGAAGGTCGTATTTCATATGCTAAAGTGTATTTGGATGTTTTATCTTTAACTTTATCAATATATGAGTCAATATTTTTTTTACAAGTTTCACTAATAATATAATCTTTATAAGTATTATTTGAATCAATTACATCATCATAAGAATATAGCAATAGTTGTTCAGGTGGGAAAATATCATCAATATTTAATTTAATATTTAAATCTTTTCTTACACCAACACAATACCAACGTTCTCTACTTTGAGGGATTCCATAATTACTAGAATTTAATACTTTATAAACATAATCATAACCTAACTCTTTTAATGTATTTAAAATTACATCTAAAGTTTTACCTTTATCATGATTTGTTAATCCTTTAACATTTTCTAAAATAAATGCTTTAGGTTGTCTTTCTCTCAATATTCTAGCTACTTCAAAAAACATTGTTCCTCTTGTATCTTCAAAACCTAATCTTTTACCAGCTATTGAAAATGATTGACATGGAAATCCACCACATAAAATATCAAAGTCTGGAATATCTTTTGCATCTATTTTTGTAATATCTCCACTAGGATATTCTCCAAAATTATTTTCATAAACTTTAGAAACAGCTTCATCTATATCAGAACTAAAAACGCATTTACATTTTTGTTTTTCTAAAGCTAATCTAAATCCACCAAGTCCACAAAATAAATCTATAAATTTTATTTTCTTACTCATTTGTAAACTCCATTAAATTATTTATTATTTCTGTAATGACAGGTGGACTTACTGCATTACCAGATTGCTTATATAATTGAGTGTCACTCATACCATTTTTTTGAATATTATCTGTAAATTTATTATCAAATCCCTGAATTCTTAATGTCTCTAGAGGTGTTAATTTTCTAATGTAATATGTATTATTCTCTTCAAAAATAATCTTCGGACTATCAGATCTGGCAAGAAGTGTTGGAGATATTCCATAAACTGAATAAACTCTTCTTTGTCTATCTAAATCATTATGAACATCTCTTGGAAGAGTGAATTCTTTAATTATTTTATTATCAGTTTTTTTAGAAAGTTCATTCTTATCTAATCCATTTATGTATTTTTTAACTTTATCTGAATTTAAATAATATTTTTTATCAACGTTTTCTTCCAATATATTTTTTATATATGTTTTCTTATTGTGCATTTCAATTGTATTAAAAAAGTTCATTGTCTTTAGTTTATTTTCGTTTGCCCATTTTTTAATGGAAGTAATTGTAGTGTTTCTTTTATCATCCACAAATTTTTCAACTCTGTAATTTAATATACCAACAATATATGTTCTTTCTCTACTTTGAGGAACTCCAGCTTCATTTGAATTAATTATAGTTATATCAAAAGTATAACCACAATCTGAAATATTCTTTAAGATTGTTTTTATCGTATTCCCATTATCATGGCTTATTAAATTTTTAACATTCTCCAAAAATAAATATTTAGGTTTTTTAGTTTTTATTATTCTTACAACATCAAAGAATAGTGTTCCTCTAATATCATTGAAACCTTTTTGCTTACCAGCTACTGAGAACGATTGACAAGGAAATCCACCACAAAGCAAATCATGATCTGGAATGTCATTTTCATTTATTGCTTTAATATCTCCATGCATATTATTGATTGAAAAATTATAACTGAATGTCATAGTTGCATACTTATCAATTTCTGAAGCAAATATAAGTTCATAATCCATTTTTGATTTTTTGAAACCTTGTTCAAATCCACCAATTCCTGAAAAAAGAGAAGCAACTCTAATTTTATTTTTCATGGTTATACTCCTTTCTAAAAGATGTAACATCTTTTTCCTAATAAATATTTTACCATATATATTTTTAAAAATCCGCAATTTTGGTAAAAAAAAAGAAAAAAATAATTAAAGTTCAAAATCATCTTTTTCTTTGTCTTTTTCTTTGTCCCAGCCTATAATTCTATCAAAAGTTTTTTCACTAATAATTTGATTATCATATAAATCGCCAACAACTTCTGCATAAACATCTTCTTTATCTTTTCTATGAAGCATTCTTTTTAAGAAATTAATTAGTTTTTCAAATAATTGTTGCAATTCCTGAAATTGAAATTTTAAATTTAAATTGTCTTTTCTATATTCATTGATTTGTTTTTCTTGTGTTTCTACTTTTTCGCTTAGACTATCTACTCTTAATTGTAATGCGTCATTGTTTTCTTTTAAATTTTTAATTCTTCTAGAATCTTGTCTAGCTTGTTTAGTAATAATATTTAAATTTGCTGATAATTCTTTAACATCTCTATATTCATCAGTTGTTTTATCAACTTTATCAATATAATCTTCTAATTTGTTTTTTTGTTCTTTAGAAATGATAAATAGATCATCTCTTAAAGGAACTTTTTTAAGTTTATTTATTTCTTCTTTAATATTATTAGAATTAGTTTTTAACTCTAATGAATTATTACTTATTGAATCTATTTCTTTTTGATGTTTTTCAATTAGTTCTTTTGTTTCTTGGTAGTTAGTCATATCGGCTACATTGATATCTCTATTTCTACCTTTCATTTTTTGTTTTAAAGTTGCATCTAAATTATATTCTTTATTATATTCTTCAATACATAAAGTTCTCATTTTATCTTGCAATTGCATTAAAGAAGTTCTAGTAAATACATCAGTTTTACCAACTTGTTTACTCATACCAGTTTTACAATTATATTTTATTGGAACACCTACAATATGCATATGAGGACTTGTTTCATCATAATGAATAATAGCACTACATACTTTAAAGTTTGGCATTAATAATTCTAAATCATCAACTTGTTTTGAATAAACATTAGTCATTTTATGTTTATAATTTAAATCTTTTGTATCCCAAAATTTCTTATCTCCAAGTTCAATAATAATCTCACAAGCTAAATCACTTTTAGAATTATCACTTACTTTTTTAAAGTAATCATCGATCTTCCTGTCATCTCTTTTTTGTTTATTATTGTATTCTAATCTTACTTCTTCAAATTCAGTTTTATAAAAATCTTCTACATCTTTGTAAAGGGAAGAAGTACCTTTTACAATTACAATTTGTTCTTGTTCATTATCATATTTTCTATAATTATGCTTATCACATTTTGATAAAGTTTTAGCATTTTGTATTCCGTTATTAGTCATTGAAGTTGTTTCACTAATATTATTTTTAGCAGAACTTCTAACACTATTTTTTCTATTTTTATTACTTCCCAAATGTAGAGAATATGGAAGTTCACTTATAATAATCATCTCCTTTCTTATGGCTCAATTTTGGCTTGTCAAAATGTATAACCCCCTAGATATCTTGTCATGCTAACAAGATATCAGCGGGCTAAGGAATATTCCTTAGAATCCTTTATTCAATACTTTGTAATGAAACTATGTACTACATACTTTCAAAACTTCGTATTGTAATGATGAAAATATTTTATCTTCATAAAACATTTTCTTTTGTAAAAATGCTATCGCCACTTTCATTACTTCGTAACAAAACGTGCCACGCATTTTACTTCTTTATCAATTCCATTCTGATAGGTTTACTCGGTATATCTTTTAACTCTCTAGAGTAGTCCACATAAGTATTACTATCATCAGGAATGTAATTGAATAATTTGTTTAACTCATCTGCGTCTTTCGTAACTACAATATTTTCTTCTTTGATATATATAATTCCAAATCTATATTCTTCCATTTTAACATCTGGATCTATTTTATAATAATCTTCTAATGGGAATACTCTAACAATAGCAGAATTATCTTCTAAAAAGTTGAAGTAGAATACTTGGTCTTTAACATAGTAGATTGCTTCAGTATAAGAAACATTATAATAGTTCTTTAATCTCATAATTATTTCTCCAACTTTTTCTTCAGGTAAGTATTCACTAAATCTTATTTGTCCTATTAGATTACCAAATATACAATCTTGTTTTCTATCTATATAACCATTCTTGAATAATTCATTACATGGGTTAGCAATTGATTCTCTAAAATTAACACACTTAACAAAACATTCACTACCAACTAATTCAAGTTCTACATTATCTACATAATTCATAATTAAATCAGATTTTTCTTCACGAGTTCTTTTCTTCCAAGGCTTCATTTGCCTATCGTATTCTTCAGGATGAACTCCTTTATTTATAAATGCAATATCACGAGCAACTAAAATATCTTTAGCAGAGTAAGTAAATGTATCACATTTATCAGCAGTATTAATTTTATCTTGTAGCATTTCTATAGTATCTTCAATTTGTTTTGCTTTTTCTTTATAATCATCTAAACTAAATGCACCATCTACATAAGCAAGTTTAGCTCTTTCTAATCTTGCTTTTTGCGTTTCAATTTCTTTAGTAATATTTTCTCTAGGTTCATCAAAGTTTTTGATAATCATAGGAACAAAGAATTGATTAACAATAGAATCATATTCGGTTAGTTCATCAACAAAAGTTTTAAAATGTTCCTCAACATCTTTTTCTTTAACTGTTAATTTGCAATCACGACAATAATAATAAAAATATTCATGTCCTTTTTTCTTTGAAGCTTTACCACCTAGAATCTTGCCACATTTAGGACATAGTAATTTTTGGAGGAAGATATAAGTTAAAGTTCTTGAATAAGCACGAGAGTTATTCTTCTTTTGAAACTGACATTCTTCCCACATTTCTTTGCTAACTAATGGTTCTACTACATTAGGGTAGTAAGTAGGATGTTTAGTTCTTTTACCATGAACAAAATCTCCTTTATATATTTCGTTTTCAATAATATGAAGTATTGTATTATCTCTCCAATTATCTTTTCCTAAAATTTTTTCTTTCTTAAATAGATTTGCAATTTTTTGATATGATAAACCATTGTGATAAAGTTCAAATATTCTAATAACAACATCTTTTGTTGATTCATCAATTACTAACTTTTTTTCTTCATGTTTATAACCTAATGGTGCTTTATGTGGAATGTGTCCTTGTTTAATTGCTCCTGCTAAACCAACTTTAGTTCTTTCACTTGTTCTTTCAATTTCATTTTGAGATACACTCATCATAATACGAGATACCATTCTACCATTTGAAGTAGTTGTATTAATATCATCATTTACTAAATCTAAATAAGCATTATTTTCTTCAAGAAAAGTTATAATGTTTTCCCAATCAAATATACTTCTTGTAATTCTATCTTGCTTTAGCGCTAACATTGTATTGATTTTTTTATTTCTAATATCTTCTTTTAATCTTTCAAATTCAGGTCTATAATTGCCTTTTTTAGCACTAATTCCCTCATCAGTATAATAATCACCAATTTCATAACCTTTAGCTCTACAATAGTCCTCTAATCGTATTCTTTGCTCTGGCAAACTAAATCCTTCACGAACTTGATCATCGGTGCTGACTCTCATGTAAAGACCTGCAATCTTTTTAACATCCTTATCAGATAATTCCATAATCTCAACTCCTTTTACAAAAAAAGAGGAGACAATAGTATCTAGTAAAGTCTAAATACTACTGACTCCTCGTTAAAATCGATATTATAATTTTTTAATTGTTTGTGTTTATATTTCATAGATGTACCTCCATTTCTAGAGCATACCTCTTTCATTGGTTATATATAATATCACTTTTGAAAATAATGTCAATATCTATAGACTTTTAATGAATTCTTGTAAATCACTAATATTAATATGTTTTTGTAAGTTTTCTACATAAACATCTCTTCCATGATTAAAAGCTAGAAATGTAGTACCCTTGATTATTATTTTATTTGGTTCTATATAATTGATATTTGTTTTATCAATTTTACGAATAGAGCCATTAATAAATCTTGGGATTGTATTACAAAAATCACAAATAAATTTAATTCTTGTCTTTAGTTCCTCATCAATAGGAACTTCTTGAGTAATAATGTTTAACAAAAGTATCTTCCTTTCTTATCTTTCTATATCTTTTTTGCTATTTGCTTTTCTATGTAAATCTTCAATTATTTCTTCGTCCCATTCATCATATGGTTTTGGCCCAGCTAAAAGCATATTAGTCTCTGGATCATACTTAACATATTTCATGATTCTAAGTTCCAACATAGTGTCTTTAATAGTTTCTATATCATCAGAACAATACTTTGATAATTCTAAAGCATTTATTTCATCATTAAATAGAATCATACTTAAGAAACCTTTAGCATTCAAAGATAAATCTTTATCAGTTAGATACTTCATAATAGACTTATACATCAAATATCTTTTCATTATTTCACCATCCTTTCTTTTGGATGGATGATTTATAAACACAAAAAAATCTATCTTTCGATAGATTTATATATCAAACTCGGTATTGTTCCGAGCAGATTCCTCAATGGAGCGGATGATGGGAATCGAACCCACGTATTCAGCTTGGAAGGCTGAGGTTCTACCATTAAACTACATCCGCAATTAAGTAGGCAAGTATAATTATACTATTTTTTTGAAAAAAGTCAATAGTTTTTCAAAATTTAAATTTACTTATTCTAATTAAAAACTAATAATTAGTGTCTAAATAAAAATAAGTTTCATATAATGTAATGTGGAAAAGGGAGGAATAATATA
>DUUN01000374.1 GCA_012841535.1 Gallicola sp.
ACAAATATATATATTTATAAAACAAATAAATCTAACAAATAATAAATATATATACTCTGTAATTGAAAACAAAAAGCTTTAATGGTACTATTAAATAGTACTTGGGGGTGAATGAGTGCTGGTGTGCTCTCTGGTCTTCAAAACCAGTATGAGGGGTTAGGAGCTTCTTGGGTGGGTTCGATTCCCACGCACTCCCGCCAATTTTTTTCGTTGTAAAGTTAAAAATATACCGATGTATACAGAATAAGAAAAGGATTTCCGGGTATAATTTAAAGTAGTTGTATGTGTTTATAACGATTTATTTGAAATGATTTATTGAAAATATGAAAAAGCGATAAAATTATACTTTTGTGCTTAATAATTTTATTAATATAAAACAAAGGAGGATAATAACATATATTTTCAATAATATTATAAAATTTAAAAGGAGTGTTTTATGGAAAAATTTGATAGTATAGTCAATTTAATAAATGGTACCCTAAGGGATAGAATACTTATTTATTTATTGCCTTTCGTAGGAATAATTTTTACTTTATATTTGTTATTTCCACAGATAGTGAGATTTCCAGCAGCTATTAAGCAAACATTTGGTGGACTTTTTGACAAAGAGGCCAATGCAAAAAGAAAAGCAGCTGGTGAAATTTCATCATTCCAAGCTTTAGCAGTTGCAATAGCAGCTCAAGTAGGAACGGGAAATGTTGCCGGAGTTGCAACAGCTATAATGGCTGGAGGACCAGGAGCAATATTTTGGATGTGGGCTGCAGCGTTAGTTGGAATGGCAACTATATTTGCTGAAGCGGTTTTAGCACAAAAATATAGAACTAAGGACAAGGATGGCAATTTAGTTGGAGGGCCTGCTTATTACTTAAGTCAAGGGTTTAAAAATAAAGGTTTAGGTGGTTTAGGTAAATTTTTAGCTGCTTTCTTTGCTCTAGCAATTGTTTTTGCTTTAGGTTTTGTTGGAAACATGACCCAATCAAACTCAATAGCAACGGTAATAAATAATGCCTTTAATATTCCTTTACTAGTAGTAGGAATTGCTGTAGCTATATTTGCAGGCTTGGTTTTCATAGGTGGAATAAAGAGAATTGCAAACTTTGCTGAAATGGTAGTTCCGGTAATGGCAATTGTTTATATAGGTCTTGCTATAATTGTAATGATAAAATTCAGATCCCAAGTAGGTTCTGTGTTTTCATTAATATTTTCAGAGGCTTTTAAAGCAAAGGCAGTAGCCGGTGGAGCAATAGGTGTTACTATGAAAGAAGCTATAAGATTTGGAGTTTCTAGAGGGTTATTCTCAAATGAAGCTGGTATGGGTTCAACACCACAGGCCCATGCTACAGCAAATGTAAAACATCCTGCAGAACAAGGTTTAACAGGTATGATAGGAGTGTTTATTGACACTGGTTTAGTTTGTACAGCAACAGCGGTAGTTGTATTAATTACAAAAGCTCATGAAATAGGGGCAGCTAAAGGTTTAGATGGTGCTCTAGTAACACAGGAAGCTTTTGGTATAGCCTTTCCAGGTTGGGGAGTACAGGCCTTAGCAATTTGTTTAACTTTCTTTGCTTTTACAACAGTAATAGGTTGGTATTATTTTGGAGAAACCAATATTAAATATCTTTTTGGTGAAAATGGATTATGGCCATATAGAATTATAGTAATAGCATTTATTATTATAGGATCCTTATTTAAAGATATCGGATTAGTTTGGGATATTGCAGATATGGTAAATGCTATAATGGTAATACCAAACTTACTAGGTTTATTATTCCTTCATAAAGAAGTTAAGGGTATTTTAAAAGATTACGATAAATGTAAACAATTAAAAGAAATAAAATATGTTTATGAATATGAATAAAAAAAGAGCCTTTTGGCTCTTTTTTTAAATCATATTTTCAGGTTTTACCCACTTATCAAATTCATCTTCAGTTAAATATTCTAATTCCAAGGCTGATTCTTTTAAAGTTAAATTATTTAAATGGGCATGTCTTGCAATTTGTGCTGCCTTATCGTATCCGATATGGGTATTCAAAGCTGTTACAAGCATAAGGGAATTATCTAAATTATATTGGATTTTTTCCTTGTTGGCTTTTATGCCTACTAAACATTTTTCTCTAAAGGATTTAATTCCGTCGGCTAATAGTCTTACAGACTGTAAAAAATTATAGATTATAACAGGCATATAGACATTTAATTCAAAATTTCCTTGAGATGCACCAAAGCCTATAGTTACATCATTTCCTAAAACTTGGGCAACTACCATAGTTAATGCTTCTGCCTGAGTTGGATTTACCTTACCTGGCATTATTGAACTTCCCGGTTCATTTTCAGGTATTGATATTTCTCCTAGGCCACTTCTAGGTCCAGATGCTAACCATCTAACATCGTTGGCAATTTTTAATAAATCTGCCGCTAAGGCCTTTAGAGCACCATGACAAAAGACGATTTCATCCTTACTTGTTAGAGAATGAAATTTATTTTCTGCAGTTTTAAAATCTATTCCCGTTAAATTAGAAATTTCTTCTGCAACAATTACATCAAAGCCTTCAGGACAATTAATACCGGTACCTACAGCAGTTCCACCTAAGGCAAGTTCATGCATGCCTAAAACACTTTTTTTAATATTATCAATGGATTTTTCAATCATAGCTGACCAACCACTAATTTCTTGTCCTAAAGTTAAAGGGGTAGCGTCTTGTAAATGGGTTCTTCCAATTTTAATAACATCTCTATTTTCAATAGAAAGTCCATAAAGCACATCTAAAGTTTTTTCTAACTCGGGAATAAGATAATTTTCAATAGCAACAGTTCCAGCAATATGCATGGCAGTAGGGAAGGTGTCATTTGAACTTTGAGATTTATTGACATCATCATTTGGGTGCAGAAGTTTTTTTTCTGCAAGTTCGTTTCCTCTATTAGCTATGACTTCGTTAATATTCATATTGCTTTGTGTACCACTTCCAGTTTGCCATACAACAAGGGGGAAGTTATCATCAAGTTTTCCCTCTAATATTTCATCTGAAACCTTAGCTATAAAATCTTTTTTTTCTTCAGAAAGTATACCTAGCCTATTATTAGTAATAGCACATGCTTTCTTTAAAATAGCAAAAGAGTCAATTATTTCCACTGGCATTTTCTCTATTCCTATTTCAAAATTATTATAGCTTCTTTGAGTTTGAGCTCCCCAATATTTATTTGAGGGAACTTCTAGTTCACCCATACTGTCTTTTTCTATTCTGTAATCCATGGAGTCACCATCCTGTTATTTATAATATGTAAGATTAGTTTTATTAAATAATAGTGAAAATATTATTTAATACCAACTATATAAAAATATAATACATACTAGAGGAAATATCAAAAATAATACAAATTTATTGTTTTGATATTTATATTATTAAAACAAAAAACAATTAAACTTATGAATTTTCACAAGGCTAATTGTTTCTTTATTCTACTTAAGCACCTAAAATTGTAATAGCTATATTTAAATATACTAAAATAGCCAAAGCATCTACTACAGTTGTAATTAATGGACTAGCCATAACAGCAGGGTCAAATCCTAATTTATCGGCGATTATAGGTAGGACAGAGCCTACTGCCTTAGCAATTAAAACCGTTACAAAAAGTGTCATACTAATAACTAAAGATACACTTAAACCCAGTCTGTCAATAATCATTAATTTTGCAAAGTTAAAAGCAGCCAATGTAAGACCACAAGCAATTGCTACTCTAAATTCTTTCCATAGAACATAGAAGAAATCATGGAAGCCTATTTCTTTTAAAGAAAGACTTCTAATAATTGTAGAAGCAGATTGGGAACCGGCATTACCACCTGTGTCGGTAATCATTGGAATAAATGCTGTTAAAACAACATATTTTGCCAAAGCGTCTTCATATGTCATTAGGATTAAACTTGTAAAAGTTGCAGATATAAGGAGGACTAGTAACCATGGAAATCTATTTCTCCACAGATCTGTAACAGATAGCTGTTTATATGGTTTTTCAGAAGGAGTAACAGCTGACATGATTTCCATATCTTCAGTAGTTTCTTCTTCAATAATATCAATAACGTCATCGACAGTTATAATTCCAACTAATCTATTTTCACCATCAACGACAGGCATGGTATTAATATCATATTTAGAGAACATATGAGCAACTTCTTCTCGGTCAATAGTTGTAGTTGTTTTAATAAAGTCCCTTTTCATAATAGATGTTATGCCTACATTAACATCGGCTAGAATAATATCCCTTAAAGATACTTCACCAATTAAATGTCTAGTTTCGTCAATAACATAGCACATGTCAATAGTTTCCTTATCGGACCCTACTTCTCTTATATAGTTAATAGCGTCATTTACAGTCATACTTGGTTTAAGACGTAAATATTCCGTTGTCATTACAGAGCCTGCACTATCTTTAGGATAGTTAAGCATTGTATTTATTATAGCCCTGTCCTTTGGATTTGAATTTTTTAATACTTTTTTTACAAGATTTGATGGCAACTCCTCTATCATATCGACCTTGTCGTCCATTCTAATCTTGTTAATAATTTCCTCAAGTTCTAGATTGGAAAAACCTTCAATTAATAATTTTTGTTGTTCAATATCCATTTCAGGAAATACCTTAGCACCGTTGTCTTTAGTTAAAAGGTTAAAACTCAAAGTAAGATTGGTTTTGTCAAGAGTGTCAAAAAAAGCAGCTATGTCAAAACAGTTCATACTGTTAAGGATTTTTTTTACCTCAACTAGATTTTCTTCTTCTAATAAGCTTAATATTGCTTTTTCCTTAAGGTTTAAATTTCTATCCATTTATATTACCTCCGTTTAAAATTTGATTCGAGTAATATAAGCTTTAAATAAGAATATATTTTTATTCTTAAGATCGATACTAATATACAGTTAAAACTAAATATTTATTTAGTTTCTTGGATTAAATTATAAATAAAATCCATTAAAAAAACACACAGAAGGTGATCTGTGTGGTATGGAACAAGTTAGTACCGTTTGAGCTTTAGCTTCATAGGGCAGTGAAATTACATTAAACTATACCTTATATTCGATATAGCTTGTTCAAACCAACTCATAGTGTCTCCACTATTTTGCGGCAGTAATCCATATCCCTAGGTTAGCCTTACCTACCGGATCATCTAAAACTATGATACATTATAGATATAATGTTGTCAAAAAAATAAAAAAACAAGATGTGAATTAACACACCTTATTTCTATTCTAATCTTAATAGTAATTGTCCAGCTTCTACCATTTCTCCATCTTTTACTGTTACGGATTCAACTTTTCCATTAACAGGTGACACAATATTTGTTTCCATCTTCATAGCTTCTACAACAGCTAATGGATCGCCGGATTTTATTTCATCTCCAACATGTACAAGTACTTTTAAAATTGTACCTGGAATACTTGAACCAATTTCCAATTCGTTATTTGGATCGGCTAATTGTGTATAGGCATTATCTGCTGTTTTTTTACTATCCTTATCGTATATTTTAACTTCTCTTCTGTTTCCGTTTACCTCAAAGGCTAAAGTTACATAACCATCATCATCTGTTCGGCTCATTTCAACTAATTTGACAATTAGTGTTTTTCCTTCATCTATTTCTACTTCTCTTGTTTGGCCAACGTTAATTCCGTGGAAGAAAACTAAACTACTAACATGGGATAATGAACCATTTAATTTTAAATTATCTAAATAATCTTCAAAAACCTTAGGGTACAATGCGTAGGCAAGTAAATCTTTCTCAGTAGTATCTATACCGTATTTTTCATCAAGATATTTTTTATTTGCTTCAAAATCTTCATCTGGTAATAATTCTCCAGGACGAACAGTAATAGGTTCCTCTCCCTTTAATACTATTTTTTGAAGATCTTCAGGGAAGCCGCCTAATGGTTGTCCCATCATACCTTTAAAATATGTTACAACAGAGTCAGGATAATCTAAATGACTTCCTTTTTCTACTATATTTTCAGGAGTTAAACCATTTTGAACCATAAATATAGCAAAGTCCCCAACCATTTTAGATGAAGGAGTAACCTTAACTATATCTCCAACCATTTCATTTACATTTTTGTACATGTCTTTAACTTCTTTAAATCTATGACCTAAACCAAAACTTTCAACTTGAGGTTTTAAGTTGGAATATTGTCCACCAGGTATTTCGTACTTGTAAATTTCTGTAGAGCCTGATTTTAAATCGGATTCAAAATTTGCATATATTGGTCTTACACTTTCCCAATATTTTGAAATAATTTCAGCATTATCTAAATTTATTCCGGTATTTCTTCTTGTATTTTCCAATGCAGCAACTACAGAGTTTAAAGCAGGTTGGCTTGTTAATCCACTCATAGAGTTAAAGGCTGTATCGACAATATCTACTCCTACTTCTGCAGCCATAAGAACTGTAGCAACACCGTTACCTGTAGTGTCATGGGTGTGTAGGTGAATAGGAACAGAAACTTCATTTTTTAATGCTTTTATAAGTTTAGCACTAGCATATGGTTTTAATAAACCGGACATATCCTTTATGCCTATTATATGGGAACCGGCTTTTTCAAGTTCTTTTGCCATGTCTATATAATATTGTAGTGAATATTTGTCTCTAGTCTCATCTAGTATGTCACCGGTATAACAAATAGTACCTTCTAGAATTTTTCCACTTTCAAGTACTTGATCCATTGCATATCTCATACCTTCAATCCAGTTTAGAGAGTCAAATACTCTAAAAATATCTATTCCATTTTTAGCTGATTCTTTAACAAATCTTTTAACTACATTATCTGGATAGTTTTTATAGCCAACGGTGTTATTACCCCTAAGTAGCATTTGGAAAAGAATATTAGGTATGCGTTTACGAAGTTCTTCCAACCTAATCCAAGGGTCTTCTTGTAGGAATCTGTAAGCAACATCAAAAGTTGCACCGCCCCACATTTCTAGGGAGAATAAATCGCTCATATAATTTGAAACAGCAGGGGCTACTCTTAGCATGTCTACTGTTCTAACCCTAGTTGCAAGTAAAGATTGATGTGCATCCCTATAGGTAGTATCGGTTAAAAGTACCTTTTGTTGACCTTTAATCCAATCTAATAAACCATCAACTCCATTTAAATCGAAAATTTGTTTAGTACCGGATTTAAAGGAAGAAGTATCTAAATCATCAAAAGTTAAAGGAGTATCAAATTCTCCATTAATTCTATTTTTATTATTAACAACATTTTCACCAATAAAATTAAGAACCTTTAATTCCCTGTCATTTCTTGGTTTGACATCAAATAGTTGTGGATTATTTTCTATAAAACCGGTGTTACAAGTTCCTTGTTGGAATTGTTCTGAATTAAGAACATTTACTAAAAATGGTATGTTGGTTTTTACTCCGCTGATTTTAAGTTCTTTTAAAGCTCTTTTCGATTTGTTAATAGCATCTTTAAAAGTTCTTGACTTAGATGTCATTTTTACTAGAAGACTATCGTAAAATGGGGTAATTATTGAGCCAACATATCCGTTTCCAACATCGAGTCTAACTCCAAAACCAGAACCCGACCTGTAAACATCAATTTTTCCTGTATCTGGTGCAAAATTATTAGCTGGATCTTCCGTAGTAACCCTACATTGTATAGAATATCCGTTTAATATAACAGAATCTTGAGATTCTATTCCTATTTCTTCACTGTCGAGTCTATGTCCTTCAGCTATTAAAATTTGAGACTGAACTATATCTATACCAGTAACTAATTCAGATACTGTATGTTCAACTTGTATTCTCGGGTTTACTTCAATAAAATAGTGGTTTAAATCAGAGTCTACTAAAAATTCAACAGTTCCTGCATTATAGTATTTTACACTGTTGGCAATTTTTAAAGCGTCTTCGCAAATTCTTTCTCTTACTTCTATTGGTAAGGAGAAAGCTGGAGTAAATTCTATAATCTTTTGGTGACGTCTTTGAATAGAACAGTCCCTTTCATATAGATGTACAATATTACCTTCCTTATCACCAAGGATTTGAACTTCAATATGTTTAGGTTTTTTTAAATATTTTTCAATAAACATATCATCAATTCCAAAAGCTTTTTTAGCTTCCGATTGGGCATTTCTAAAAGCAGGAATTAAATCTTCCTCTTTTTCTACTATTCTCATACCTCTACCACCGCCTCCGGCAGCAGCTTTTATCATAACAGGGTAACCTGCTTCCTTAGCGAAATCTAAAGCATCTTGTTTAGTCCGTATAGGTTTGTCAACACCAGGAATAGTAGGAACATTGGCTTTTTTAGCCACTATTTTTGATTTTATTTTATCTCCCAGACTGTCAAGAATTTCATAACTAGGACCTATAAAAGTAATTCCATTTTCCTCACATCTTCTAGCAAATTCCTTATTTTCAGATAAGAAGCCATATCCTGGATGAATAGCGTCAACTCCTTTACTTTTTGCTAAAGTAATTATTTCATTCATATCTAAATAAGCTTCTAAAGGAGTTTTCCCGAATCCAACTTGGTAGGATTCATCAGCCTTTGTTCTAAAAAGAGCTGTATTATCTTCTTCGGAATAAATAGCTACAGATCTAATTCCCAGCTCTGAACAGGCTCTAAAAATTCTTATAGCGATTTCTCCTCTATTAGCCACTAGTATTTTTTTAAACTTTTTAGCCATAAAATACTCCTTTCAATTTGATTAATTCTAAGTATTATACCATAGTAAAGCAACTTAGTGCAAGAGTAAAATGGTATAATTATGAATAAATAATACTAATTTTTAAAAGGGGATAAAATTTTATGAATATATTATGCAAATTTATTAAAAAGTAAAATTTTTTTAAGAAGCTTTATTATTCAAATTAAATACAAAGATAGAAAAATATTATAAATTAATCAAGAGACAAGCTATATAACTACATATTTATATAATTATAAGTACAAACCTATACTTGCTATTTATATAAAAAACTTATTATGTAATATTATAAAAAAATATTAATA
>DUUN01000188.1 GCA_012841535.1 Gallicola sp.
TAATATATTGACCTAATTCATCTTCACCGATTTGGGATGAAACTACCAATCTATACTCATCGTTAAAGGTGATATATCCCTTGTCAAATGCTTTATCCAGTAGGACAGATAGACATAGTCCGTTTTTAGGGTTAATTCGATTGTTCATAACAACACTCCAAGGGATAATATGTGAGGCTATCAAAAAATCTGCATTTGATATACCTGTAACACAGCATTTATACCTATAATTTGATTTTACAGCCCTAGCGAACACTGCCTGTGCAGCGCCTCTTAGCTTTGAATGTCCCGTTTGATCAGGAACATGATAACTTTGTGTTTGTTGTTGTTGATATAACTCATTTTCCATACTTGTAAATTCTAGGTCTCTATTATTTTCAATCTCAACTATTTCAGATATACTTAGATGTTCTTGTAAAGTCAATATATTTATAAAGTCTTCTTTTTCAATCTGTGTCATTCCATATTGATTAAAGAAATGTCCCCAATTATGTCCTCTTCTTTTAAAAGTCCAATTAAAATCTTCTAAATCCGTTTGAGTTAATAGTTTACCAAATAAAAGTCCAGTTGTAATATTACCCGTCATTTCATTACCATTTTGTAATATGTTACTAATTTTTCCTGAACCATACAAATAGAAGCTGCCTATTGTTGAAGCACGTAAAGGTTTTCTATATATAAATAAATCATTTTCCCTTACAAGATTATATTTATCACTTTTCCATGAGTATCTTAAAAAATCTATATCATTTATACTTCTCTTATATTTTTTTAATATGTTATTTTCTTTTAAAACATTAGGAATAATTGTTGAAATGTTAAATAATTCTTTGATTTTATCATGTGTCCACATTATTGCATCAATTTCGATTGACTGTATTAAGTAATTAATATCTGCTTTTTCATTCAATGTTCCACTTGGCATATTATAAGTTTTGAAATCAGTATCCCATTTACTTAATGTTTCATCTGATTCATTTATATTATTCTTAATTGAATATGCTTGATAAGCATGCCTAGTTTCATGAAAACAACTAACCATAACTTCGATCCATGGAACTTTCGCTAGCCAATCATCATTAAATATAACTTCATAATCATTATGTCTAAAGACTGCTGTTACTTCTTTATTAGGTAGTTCATTTGAATCAACAAAATATACATTTGGTTCAGGTATATTTAATAAGTTTGATGCTATTTTTATTCCTTTTAGTGCTACTTCAAAGTTGTTCATTTTTCAATTCCTTATTAATGCTTCTTAACGTATATACTATTTAATGTCTAAATAAAAGGTTTATCATTATAAAATCCTGTCACTTCACATTATTTGATTTGAACCGGATTCAATTTATAGTCTGAAATGTCATTAACCATTTTAAAAATAGAAATCTCATCCAAGCCATTATTGCTCTTGTTAATTAGATTAATTATCATATTTGTTGTTGCTTCTTCCATCTTGTTTCCCAAGTATAGAGCTGATATTTTTCCTAATTGGATATTTCTATTTCCTTGTTTAACAGGGATAATAGATCTCCATTCATCCTCATATTTCCAAACATCGTGTTTTGTGTATAAGCCACTTATAAAAAACTTTAAAATATCATTTTTTCCTTTGGCCACAATATTATTTGAATCAATTTTATCCATTAGAGTATAATCAATTGTTACTCGTTCATTTGAGTATCTAACTGGAATTAATAATGATTTTAATGACTCCACATTTTTAAGTTCCTCACTTAAATCATATTCAATACAAATCCCTTTATGAGAATTCGCATAATGTGACCACATTAATGGATTATTAAAACTAGTAGTAAGAGATGCAACACCAAACTGATTATCAATAATATTAAAAATTTTATCATTTAGATTTTTAACTGAATCAGTCAAAGTTCTTTCAAATTTGTTTGCTTCATCTATTAATCCAAGTGATTTTGCTAAACCTGAAAATTGTTGAGCATCTGGACTTAATGGATCTATTGCTAAATTTTGTAATGAATTTGATTCTATCTTATTTCCAAGTTCTTTAAATTGTTGTTTTATTTTTCCCTCATCTAAATTACTAGAATAAAATGATTTTAGAAATTTTATATAAGGCATTGGATTATCAATGATTTTTTGCTTAAATACGTTTAACATTTCAGTCATATCTTTGCTTTCACTAGAATTTAAAGTTTCAAAAGACGATATAAAAATAAATTTTATAAATTCCTTTGTTTCAACATTTATATCAAGTTCATCTATTATAGTAAAAACATCATCAATATTTTTTATATTTTTAGATTTATTTAGTACATCTGAAATTTGCCTGTATACATTTAAATCAACAAACTGTGATAAAAAAGCACCAAAAAAAGCATTAAGGCTAATTCCAAAAACTGAATCGTACGGGTCATTAAAAAAACTATGTTTATTATGATATACATATTGATTCATTATCGAGTGAAAACCATATTGTTTCTTATGCAACAGGTTATCTTTTAGATCTTTCCTATAATAGTTAATAGGAATATATCGATATAACTTATAGTTGTTTTTTTTAACTTACTTAATAAATCGCTATAGTATTCATCAATATTATTATTAAAATAACTTTTCAAAAATTTATCAACTGACAACATTAACACCCCATTTACATGTTTATATTATACCTTTAATCATAAAATTTAAAAAGGACAATCTAGATTATGTTCTAGACCGCCCTTCTGCATTGATGTTTTTTGAGATGCTTATAACAGATTCAATTATTTTATTTATTACTTCTTCTGGGATATTAATATTATTATCTTTTAGATAATGTTTTTTTAATATTATCGCTTTAATCGTCATTGTCGCTTTTAATAGGAGATAAGCTAATTAAAATGCCTGTGGTTCCATCTATCAGTATCATTGATTGATAATAAAGCTCTGATTGTGCAAAAACTCTTATAAACAAAGCCAGTGTAATGTACATTATTGCAGCAACAATAATTATTAGGATGCACTGTTTTATTCTTTAATAAAATAATAAATTACTAA
>DUUN01000633.1 GCA_012841535.1 Gallicola sp.
ATGATGTGAAAATTATTACATTAGGACCTGTAAGTTCTCAGGTTATTGAAAGAAATCCATACTTTTACAAGAAAATACTTTTCACAGGATTAAACTTTATTTATTTAAAACGTGAATTTGATTCGATATTAAAAACAATCAAACCAGAAATTATCCACTGCTTTGATACTGCTGTTTATAATGTTTGTAAATTATTACTTGTTCGTGGTAATTATAAGTTTGTTCTAAATAAGTGTGGAGGACCAAATCTCCGATATTTTCCACAAGCAGAAAACATGATTTTGTTTAGCAAGGAAAATGAAATATGGTTTAGAAATAAAAGTAAATTCAGAAAAACAAATATATACTTAATACCTAATAGAGTTAAAGCAATTAAGATAAAATCAGAAAATAAAATTTTGAAAGATGAATCCTTTTTTAATTTTGTTAAAATTGCAAGAATCGGAAGTGTCTATAAAAAAAGCATTAAAGACTCAATAAATTTAGTCGATAAGCTTTTAGATGAAACATCAAATATCAAACTATATATTATAGGTCAAATAATAAATGAAAAGGTGTATCTTGAATTAAAAGAATATGCTATAAATTCTAATGTTATATTTCTAACAGAAAGCAAATATACTAGTGAGGCATCAAAAATGTTATATTTAGCCGATGCTGTAATTGGTACAGGAAGAGGAATAATGGAAGCTACCTCTTTAAGTCTCCCTGTTTTAACATCTGCTTCAAATTCAAACTATCCGATTTTAATAAATAAAAATAATTTCGATGATTTATTTAAAGCTAATTTCTCTGAAAGAGCTATTGTTACAGATATGACAAAGTCTCATAACATCAATAATATTGTGAAGCTTGTTAAGAATAAAAACTATAGAAATGAATTATCCAAGTATTCGTTAAATTTATTTGACAAGTATTTTAATGTGTCTAATGTAGTTTATAAATATAATGATGTTTATGAAAATGCAATCAAAGATACTTACAGAGTTTCTTTTTGGAAGGATATTATATTAAAGTTAATGACAATAAGAGCATATTTCCTTAATAGATAAATATGTAAAGTATTCACTAATTAAATTGATGCTTATCAATGTATAAATTTTCACTCTCAAAAACAATATATTTCTTTATGTTATTTTTGATTATTGTATTTTATTCTCAGGGTGTTTTATACCCATATGATACAATAATATCACAAGCTGCAGCATTTATATTATTGATGATATCTTTAATTTATTTTCTGTTCTACTCTAGGATTATATCTAAGCCCCCCCCATTTTTCGTAAAACTTTGGACTGCTATACTAATTATAAATATAATTTATTTTGCATTCGAGGGGTCTACATTATATTTGCAAAGTATAATAAGCTGCCTTTTAAATTTACTGCCCTTTTATGCTTTTTATATTTTTGCAGAAAAAGGCTATTTAAAGAGCAAACATTTGCAAATATTGTTTTTTGTATTTTTATTTCTTTTTAGTTATCGCTTTGTGAATTCCAACATTGAACTCCAAGTTTTGAGAGGCAGGGAAAATGTTGTTGATAATACTATATATTTATTTATAGGTCTATTGCCTTTTGTTTTTATAATAAAAAAAAGATTCCTTTCCATTGTCTCCATAGCTACTATTTGGTTCTTTATGATTCAGAGCGCAAAGAGAGGTGCGATAGTAACAGGATTTATAACTATAATATTGTTTTATTATTATTTTTTCATGTCTTTCAAAAAAGAAAAATACATCTTTCTAAAGTATTCGGCTGCATTTATTATAATAATAGGGATCAGTTATTGGGCTTACGATTTTTATACTCAAAATGAATATGTGGTACAAAGAATAACGACAATGCTCGAAGGAGATAGTTCTGGGCGTGATAGACTGTCTCTTGAAATATTTGAAAACTGGTATAACTCAGATAATCCTTTTGTTTACTTATTTGGCAAAGGATATCAATCTTCTTTTAAGATAACATCACATGCTTCTCATAATGAATGGCTAGATGTACTTGTGAGTTTTGGCTTATTTGGATTTTCAGTTTACTTTGCAATGTTTTTTAGTGGGTTCAGATTTATATTAAAGG
>DUUN01000660.1 GCA_012841535.1 Gallicola sp.
CTTAAATAAATTAAATAAAGTTAACAACACATATAAATGCTCATCGAAGCATTCTTTTGATATTTCAAAAGAAGGTTACATTAACTTACTTCTAAACAAGTCTAAAGCTGGTGATAATCAAGAAATGATTAAAGCAAGAAAAGAGTTTTTAGAGAAAGGATATTTCAATCCTTTAGTCGATGGCATTATAAACACAATGCAGACTTTAGACATTAATAATCCTAATATTATAGATATTGGATGTGCTGATGGTTATTATACATATGCAATATCAAAGCATTATCCTAAAATTATTGGCCTAGATATTTCAAAAGATGCAATCAAATATGCAGCAAGAAAATATAAAGATATTTTATTTGTTGTTGCAAACGCGAAAAAATTACCAATTCAAAGTGAAGAGGTTGATATAGCCTTAAATATTTTTGCACCTCATTTTTTAGATGAACTAAAACGAGTGTTAAAAAATGGTGGTTATATTATTAAAGCAACTCCAAATAAAAAGCATCTTTTTGAATTAAAAGAAATTATATATGAAAATACTTATCTTACAAAAGAAAAACAGATTAATGAAGATGATTTAATATTAGTAAAATCAACCGATTTAAATTATAAAAAGGATATTATGTCACAAGATTTAATTAATCTTTTTAAAATGACACCATATACATATAAAACTAAACAAACTGATATTGATAAATTAAAACAAATAAAAAAATTACTTATAACTTTTGACTTTAATATCTCAGTATATAAAAAAACATTCCAATCTTTTATTGATTAGAATGTTTTATATTTCAACTTCTTTATGAACTATTTCTTTGAATATATGGTATATTTCTCTAGTCATTAAAGCATCTTCTAACGCATCATGAGATTGTCCTAATTGTTCAATCCCGGTCATCTCTTCATATGTGCTAAATAGACCTAAGTCTGCTTTTTCATTATAATAGTTTTTCACAATTTGCATTAAATTCATATATCGATTTCTAATATCTAAAGGTTTTAAGCGATTTAATTTAAATGATTGTTCCATTGTAAGGATATCATTTCTTCCCCAAGCTATTATTTTAAGTTCTTCATAGTCTTCAATTATTTTTTCTAATAATTGATAGAACTCAATATATGAACAAGCATTATCAAAGTCTTCTTTTGATTTCTTCAAGAATTTATATGTACGCAAATTTAAGGCATATTTTCTTAAAGGATTTACCAAACTACCATCTTCAAAGACAATATTTCCATCTGGATCTTCTAAAACCATCCCATATTGAACAATTTCAGGTATATGCCTTTTTGTTTGATAATATGACGGAAGCGAAAACTCTAGGTCTAGGAATAATTTATATTTATTGTTATCTAGTAAGCGTCTAACCCCTTTACGGATAGTATCAATGTCGTAGTAAATTTTTCTTTCTTTAGTTCTACTTTCTACTACCTTATCAAAGGAATTTATTTCATTACAATAAAATTTGCCATATTTCTTCTTATCAAGAGTTATATTTAAAAAAAGATAGGGTTTATTATAAAAATAAGGCCCAAAGTCTTTAAAAAACTTTC
>DUUN01000601.1 GCA_012841535.1 Gallicola sp.
GGTTCAGGAAAGTCAACTTTATTAAATATGCTTGCTACTATAGATTCAGTAACAGCAGGTCATATTTATTATGAAGGTAAGAATATTACAAAGTTTACTGATGATGAAAGAGCAGATTTTAGAAAGGAAAATTTAGGTTTTGTATTTCAGGAATTTAATTTATTAGATACTTTAACAATTAAGGAAAATATTTTTTTAGCAATGACTTTATCTAATAAAAACAAACATGAAATAAATAAAAGAACGAATGAAATAATGAAAATACTAGAAATATCAAGTATAAAGGATAGATTTCCCTATGAGGTTTCCGGTGGTCAAAGACAAAGATGTGCTTGTGCAAGAGCTATAATTAACAAGCCTAAAATAATTTTTGCAGATGAGCCAACGGGAGCTTTGGATTCAAAGTCGGCTAGAGTGCTTTTAGACACTTTTACTAAGATGAATGTTGAAATGAAGGCGACAATATTAATGGTTACCCATGATTCATTTTCAGCAAGTTATTGTAATAAAATTTTATTTTTAAAAGATGGAAAGATTTTTCATGAACTATATAAGGGGGAGAAAAATCGAAGGGATTTTTTAAATGAAATATTGGACGTTCTATCCTTAACAGGAGGTGATATAGATGTTTAAAAAATTGGCATTAAGAAATGTTAGACGTTCTATAGGAGATTATTTTGTCTATATTTTTACAATGGTATTTATTGTTTCTTTAATGTTTTCATTTAACTCTATGATATTTGATGATAAATTGAAAATAATTATAGAAGAACCATCTTTTATTGCTGCAATGATAGGGGTTGCAACTTTTTTTATTGTAATAATATTTATCTGGCTTATTAATTATATGATTAGATTTATATTTGAGAAAAGAAGTCAGGAATTTTCAATTTATTCCTTAATTGGATTTAAGAAAAATAAAATAATAAAGATATTTTTTATTGAGAATATATCACTAGGAATTATTTCTTTTATTTTAGGAGTTATTATAGGAGTATTTATACAGCAAATGTTATATATTTTACTATATAGTTTTCTGGATATGGAATATAAATTTGCCTTTAATATTAAAATTGAAAATCTTTTTTTAACTTTTGGAATATTTTTTATATCCTATATTATTGGATTGTATAGAACAGGAAGAAAAATAAGGAAACTGGATATTTTAAACATGATGAATTTAGAAAGAAAGGGGGAGGAAAAGAGAAACTCCAATAAAACTTGGAGAAGTGTTTTCTTTTACCTAGCCATAATATTTTTTGTTGTATTTTATTCACTCTTATTTTTAGGAAAGATAAATATAATAAATATTTGGATTTTAACATTTGGTTTTATATTATCCATGTATTTTCTATATATGGGAATTTCCTCTTTTTTAGTGAAATATTTAAAAAGGGGAGGTAGGAAAATATGGAAGGGTTCCAACATATTTTTATTAAGGCAGTTTTCATCTAAAATAAGAACTATGGAATTTACATTAGGAACCTTAGCAGTAATTTTTTCTGTTGCATTAATAGGTTCTTCCTGTGGATTTATGATAAATGAATTACAAAAAAGGTATGTGGAAGAGAAATTTGTTTTTGATATTGGAATTTATAATAAAAATCCTGAATATGATTTTACAGAACAAATAAATAAAATTAAAGATACCATAGAAATTTCAGATGTACATGAATATAAAATATATAAAAACGGAAAGGATCAATTTAACCAAATATGTCTTGAGAACTTTCCGGGAGCATATGAGGAAGCTTATTTTAAATATGATACATATATGAAATTATCTGACTATAATTATTTAAGAAATATGCTAGGTTATGCTGAGATTAATTTAAATGATGATGAATATTATATTCATATAAAGGAACAGCTAGATAATTATATTGAATCCTTTAAAAATATTGAAGTGAATATTTCAAATAAAAAAGTTCGGCTTGCAGGTTATAAAACAGAGCCTTTTCAACAAGGAGGCTTTAATGGAGCGGACTATATTATAGTTGTTTCCGATAAAATTATAGAGAATTTAACGCCTTATTACTCTTTAGTTATGGTAAGTAGCGATGAAAAGGATTTAAATAAACTTAAAAAATTAGAAGAACCTGAAATAAAAACTGACGATGAATGGGATGAATATGAAAAAGAATATTATGAAGGTAGGGGATTAGGTTCAGAAATGATCTTAAGTGGTGGATTGAAAGGAAGAGCAGTTAAGGAAGTGGAAATAAGTCAAATGAAAGGCTTTGTATCCTTTGTTATTTTTCCATTATTGTATATAGGAATAGTATATTCAATTGTAGCCTTGGCAATACTTTCAACTCAACAGTTAAGTGAGTTTAACAAATATAAATACAGTTATAATTTATTAAATAAATTAGGAATGAATAGTAAGGAATTAAAAAAAATAATATTTAAGCAAATAGGATACTATTATTCATTACCATTTATAACCTCAGTACTTATAAGTGGAGGCCTAATTATTTATTTAAGTGATAATTTTATATATTATACAGGGTTAAAAATACCAGTAATATCATTTTTTCTAGGTTCTTTATTAATTTATGGGGGAATTTATATTTTATATTTTATAGCAACGTATATTAGCAGTAAAAGAAATATCATATATAAATAAATATAGCAATGAATTTTATTTTATAACATAGAATTTATATATGTTTTTGGTTTTGGGTATAAGAAAATAAAGATATTGATATTTAGATAAAACATAAGTGATAGGGCTAAATAAATTAGAAAGATAAGTTTTAATAATTGATAGATTGTAAAATTAAATGCAACACCTAAAATAAAAAAAGTAGAAATTGAAAGTATAAAATCTCTAGTGGGAAAATTAAAATTATCTCACAGATATTTAGAGGGGTTTCATATATCTTATACTATTCCACAAATAGCAAAGGAGTTTGATCTTTTACGAATTGAAAAAAATAGAGTTGTTAATATTGAACTTAAAACGAAAGCTACAAAAGAAAGAATATATAAACAATTCTTACAAAATGAATATTATTTAAGCTTTCTAACAAAAGATTCATACTTGTTTTCCTATGTAAAGAAAACTAATAAATTGTACAAACTGGAAAATAAAGAATTAATAGAAACTGATTTAGCGGAATTAAGAAATATTTTAAAGATAAATTTAGATGACATTTTATTTAAGGATATTAATATATTTTTTAATCCATCAAATTATTTAGTATCACCATTTAATTCTACAGATAAATTTTTAGAAGGTAATTATTTTTTAACAAATCATCAAGATTATATTAAGAAAATTATCTTAAGGGACATATTAATAAAAAAATACACTTATTCATATATCGAAGGAAGTTCAGGAACGGGAAAATCTCTATTAGTATATGACATAGTAAAATCTCTAAGGAAAATAAATAAATTATATTGCATTATTCATACAGGGCAATTAAACAATGGCCATATTAAATTAATAGAAAAAAATTGGAATATTAGAAAAATTACAGACTTGGAGCAGGTTTTAAATTTCAAGTATGATGTATTAATTATAGATGAATCTCAACGATTAGAAAAGGAAGAAGTTGATAAAATTATTGAATATAGTGAAAGAAATAAAGTAAACTGTATATTTTCTATGGATCCAAAGCAGACTATGGAAAAAACTAATACTTCAGAAAAAAATATATTGGAATATATTGTTAAAAAAATAAAAGATATTAATCCTAATTATAGGGAAGGAATTTTAACAACTAACATACGTAGTAATATGGAAATAGAGGAGTTTATAAAAGTACTATTCAATAATAAAAAACACAAAAAAGAAAATACAAAATTTGAAAATATAATTGTAAATTATTTTAATCACTTGGAAGAAATGTTGGATTATTGCAAATATTTAAAAGATAAGAGGAATTGCGAAGCTATTTCTTATACAACATACTCTGAAAAAGACCCACTTTCAAAATTAAATATAGAATCGGAAAAATCAGCTCATAGTATTATAGGTCAGGAATTTGAAAACATATACTTAAATATTGATGAGAATTTTAAGTATGATCATAAAGGAAATTTGAAATATACAAGTCCGGGAAGGCGACCGTATTATAATCCAATTCAAATGGCTTACCAAATAGCAACAAGGGCAAAAAATAAAATTTATATTAATATATTAAATAATCCAAGTATGTACAGATATTGCTTAAAGATATTACAGGAATAAATCAATTATATGAAATTATCTTTTAGGGAAAAATTTCACAATAACAATAATAAAAAAACCATTGAGATTAATCTCAATGGTTTTTTACTATGTAAGCACACCCAGCTTTGTCATAACAAACCTTAACGTTACCTAAATAGTTAGCTCGAAACAGGCTTCCTCGCGGCACACAAGAATGACTACTTATGGCTGCTTCATTCCTGATCTGACCAGGTTCATAGGTTCCTGTTGCGCAAGACCCATTTGTCAACACCACTTTTTTAGGGCAGGCTTAAGATTTATTACGCCTAGGCTGGGAATTCAACCCTGCTGTAGCGATTGCAGGTTACAGGGCATCGCTAGTTCCCCGTCTAGTGCATGGCGGAGAATAAGGGATTTGAACCCTTGAGACGCTCATCACGCCTACACGATTTCCAATCGTGCTCCTTCAGCCAGCTCGGACAATTCTCCATGTTACAGACTATTATTATAAGCTAAAAGGCTGTAATAGTCAAGGAGTTGATTAAAATATACTTTATATTTATAAAATGACAGATTGTAAAATTTTATGCAAAGCCTAGTAAGAACTTAGAATAAATTTTATTATTTCTGTTATATATTTAAGAACCATTGGTTAAAAAAAAGGTATCTACTTAAAGAGAACCCACCCTTATTAAATTAAGGGTAGGTTCATAGTAGTTTACTTTCTTCTTCTAAAAAATACAAAGACTATTATAAGTATTACAGATATTATTACTATAAAAGGAAGTAGGGTTATAAATCCTAAAATAATATTTTGAATTGTTCTTAAAAATATGATTTTTGAATTTTTAAAGGCATTTGTTATTCTTTTGCTAAATCCTTCGTTAATATTTTCAGTACCGGAATATTTTGTAACTTCATTTATATTTAAAACTACAGTAGTATAGTCTACTTCTTTACCAAGATATTCTAAATTGTCTTCATAGGATTTTTTCTCAGCTTCTGCTTCCTGTATTTTTCCTTCAATTTCTGTAATTTCACTTAGAGTTTTAGCTTCTTTTAGAAGTTCCTTAAGTCTTTCTAATTTTGTATTAACAATATTTAAATTATCTTCAACATTTTCAACTTCATCTGTTACATTATAGGATGATTTATTTGTACTGATTATATTAATATTTAATTCTTCAAAATCGTCTATAAATTTATTTACTTCTTCATCTGGAATTTTTATGAAATAGGTAGCATATCTTCCTGTATTTTCAGTTTTTAAATTGCTAATATCCTGATTTTCTACTTTACCCTTATATTTTGTAATTAGTTTTTCAGTGTCCTTTATGGTCTTATTAAAATCCAAGGTTTCAGAAGTTATATTTAAATTATCTATATATGCTCCTTCTAACTCATCACTTTTAGCCATTTCTTTTTTTTCTTCAAATAGTATTTCATTTTCAGAAACTTTATTTTGGCTGTTATAGATATTTGAACCAACAAAGATAGAAGGAATCAATATTATTATAACAGCGGCAGCTGCTACATATTTTCTAAAATTCTTTTTTAAAGGTAGCCTATTATTTTTTTGGGAAATCTGCTCTGTATTTTCAACAATTTCTCTTTCGTATTCATTTAAGGCCTTTTTTAATATTTCGTCAAATTTATTAGTCATAATTTTCACCTTCTAATTTATCCCTTAAAGTTTTTTTTGCTCTTTCAACTCTTTTTCGAGCATTTGATTCGGAAATATCCAAAGTTTCTGCTATATCCTTATATTCCATATTATGAACATAACGTAACATTAAAATATTACTGTATTCAATTTTTAAGTTTCTAATTAAATTAAGCAAGTTTTCATAATACATATCTTCTAAAGGATTAATCTCAATACTATTGTTTTGGAAAAATTCATCTTCAACAAAGGTAATATTCTTGTTCTTATTATGAATATCTATTGATTTATTTCTTGCAATAATAGCAATATAGCCCTTTGTTCTATTGGAATTATAGTCGTCTATATTCTTTAGATTATTGTGGACAGCTAGGAATGTTTCCTGTAATGCATCTTCTGACAGATTAGTATCTTTTAAAATGTTATTACATATGACAAAAACATAATTCTCGTATATTTTATATAGTTTA
>DUUN01000677.1 GCA_012841535.1 Gallicola sp.
ATATATTAAAAATAAATAAATTTACTAATATATTAAACAACATTAGCCTAAGAATGTGATAAAATGGTACAAAGGAGGATGTATAATGAAGAAACTTAAAAATAAAATAATATTAATATTATTGTTAGCATTTACATTAACATCATGTAATAAAGAAGAAACAGAACCATTAGGGAAATTAATAATGGAAGAATCCGATTATGCATACTTACAAGAGTATTATGATTTGGATTTAGAGAAAAAATCAACAGTAGATGTAAAGGGAATAAATGAAAGCTTTGAAACAATATTTGGAGAAGAAGCAGTAAAAATTGAAGGGGATTATTCTGCAGATAAATTAATAGAAGTATCAATAAAAAATGCACAATATGAGGAATTAGCTCTCACCTATAACAAGGACAAGGTAAATGAAAAATTAAACAATTACTATAAAGTAAAAGTAAATAGTAAAAATAAAAACTACTTAGCCTGTGCATTGGATTTAGGAATAGTAAATAGTGACATAGTTAAGGAAATATACAAAGAAAATAAACTGGATACCGACAATTTTGCCTATATAATAACTAGAGTAATAAATAGTACAGGAGTAGGGCGAAACTGTATAGGTAGTATTTATGACACGGACATTGGTTCTAAAATAAACAATACATGGGAATCCTTCTTACTCTTTAAAGATGAAAAACTAGAAGAAGTTGGCTATGAGGCAGTAAAAAATGGAACAGTAACAGGTTATAACTTAAAAACATCAGAAAATGATTCTAACTTTATAAAAGATAAAACCATAGTTTATGGACATTCAGACATAAAACATGCCCATCAACTAGTTGGACTATTAAGAAGTGAAAACATACAGGCTAAAATTCAACTAGAGCCAAAAATTTCAATCTACAAATACTTACTTGAATGGGGACCAGTTCCGGAAGCAAGTCCAACCTATGAAGTAGTACAGGATGGAGAGGACTATTTTGTACATGCAGTTGAATATGATTTAGCAATAGAATTTTTATCAGAAGATGAAATGGAAAAATTTAATGATATTATAGAAAAATACGCTAAGAAAAATGAAGGTAATGAAGAAGCAAAAGGACTATTATACGAATCTTGGTGGCAACCATTGTATTCAACAACAAATAGCAATATGAACAAAGAAGAATATGTAGAAATAGTTGATAATATAGTAAAAAATGGAATATATGAAATACATTCTTTTTCAACAGTAGAAGACAAGGAAAAAGTAAAAGCAGAGCTAACAGAAAACAATGACTTTGAAAGCGAACAAAGAACAATATATTGTAACAAAGCCTTTTACAATTACTTAATAGGGGAAGACTATCAATAAACTAAAGAAGTGAATTTTATTTCACTTCTTTTTTTGTCTTAGTAAAAAAACTTACCTTCCTAAATATATAAATAGGAGGTAAAAAATGATGAAAATAGGAGTAGATTTATCTAATTGGAATAATATGTCGGATATTAAGAAAGCAAAGGTTAATGGACTGGATTTTGCAATAATAAAAGCTGGTAGTGGTGTAATACCGGTAGATGGAAAATTTAATGTAATTTATGAGCAGTGTAAAAAATATAATATGCCGGTAGGAACTTACTGGTATTTGTATTCAAAAACAGTAACCGGTGCATTAAATGAGGCAGGTAATCTTCTTAAAAATATTAAAGGAAAACAATTTGAATATCCAATTTGGTTGGACTTTGAAGATCCTTCTCAAGCTAATTTAAGTAAAAGAAGAAAAACGGAAATAGCCTTAGCCTTTATGAATAAAATAGAAAAAAATGGTTACTATATTGGTCTGTACACAATGGGTTCTTGGTTTAATAATGCATTTGACTATTCGTATAGTTATCAAGGAAGAACTTTAAAAGAATTTGATAAATGGGTAGCACATTGGACACATTCAATAAGCAAAAAATCAAGTTGCGTAGATAATCAAACTGGAATTTGGCAATACACCAACAAGGGAAATTTTGCAGGAATAGGAAAGGCTGGTAATGGTTTAGATATGAACGTAGCCTTTAAGGACTATCCTAAAATAATAAAAGAAAAGGGACTAAATGGCTTTAGTAAAAATAGTTTAAATAAAAAAGAAGTTCCTAATATCTACAATATGACAGGAGTCTTTAAAATAGTAAAGCCATTAAAATGGACAGAAGAATTAAAAAAATCCTGGAACATAGTAATGGAATATTTCAATGAAAGTGAAAAAAGTCAATATATAGTTGTAGCATCTGGACAATATGACTTTAAAGGTACAAATCCAATAATAATAGTAGATGAAAATTTAAATGGTCACACTAAAAGAAATGAAATTACTAAATATTTAGTAAGAAATGAAAAAGAAGCATCAATATTAAAGAGTGGTCAAAAAAATTGGAATAAGTTAATTAAAAAATAATGTATATTATAAATATATTTGCAAAATATATTATATATGGTTTAATATTAATGAAGGGGGAAGGGTACATAAGAAAAAGGAAAGGCGTGTTTATTAGCCTTTCCTTTTTATTTTAAACATCTAAATTTTCCCAATCATCTAAATTAAAATCGTCCTTTGAATTACTATCTGTTCTATCTTCATTTAGATTTTCGGTACTATTTTCAATTGTATCTTCATTCGTATTAGAATTTTCTTCATTTTCTTCTTCTTCATCTTTTAAATCTAAAATATTCATAAACTCATCGCCAGTAATAGTTTCTTTTTCAATTAAATATCTAGCAATTTCATGGAGTTTATCAATGTTTTCAGTCAAGATTTTTCTAGCTTTGGTTTGTGCATCTTTCATGATCTTTTCAATCATATTATCAATTTCAGCAGCTTTTTCAGGTGAAGCATTACTAGTAGTGCCACCATCAAAATACATTGATTGTTGAGTATCTAAGGCTACCATACCAAATTCGTCAGTCATACCATATTGAGTAATCATGGCTCTAGCAAGTCTTGTTGCCATTTCAATATCATTTGCAGCACCTGTTGTTTTTGTGTTGAAAATTAATTCTTCTGCAGTTCTACCACCGGTATAGGTAACAATCTTACTAAATAGGTCATCTTTACTCATAAGGAACTTTTCCTCTTCATCAACTTGCATAGTATAACCTAAGGCACCTGATGTTCTCGGAATAATCGTAATTTTTGTAACTGGCGCTGAATGAGTTTGCATTGCTGCAACTAAAGCGTGACCAACTTCGTGATAAGCAATAAGCTCTTTCTCTCTTGGAGATATAACCATACCTTTTTTTTGTTGTCCTGCAATAACAACTTCAACAGATTCTTGTAGATCTTCCTGTGCAACTAACTTTCTATTAAATCTTACTGCCCTTAAAGCAGCTTCATTAATAATATTCGCTAATTGAGCACCAGAGGCTCCTGCAGTCATTAAAGCTATAGGCTTAAAATCTACATTAGGATGTATTTTAATTTTTTTAGCATGAACCTTTAAAATAGCTTCCCTTCCTGCTAAATCAGGTAATTCAACAGGAATTCTTCTGTCAAAACGTCCTGGTCTTGTAAGAGCTGGGTCTAAAATTTCAGGTCTGTTAGTAGCCCCTAAAATAACTACTCCAGTATTTCCTTCAAAACCGTCCATTTCATTTAAAAGCTGATTTAAAGTTTGTTCCCTTTCGTCGTTTCCACTTAGACCATGGGAATCTCTTTTCTTACCTATAGCATCAATCTCATCAATAAAAACAATACATGGAGCTTTTTCCTTGGCTTGTTTAAATAAATCTCTAACTTTTGATGCCCCCATACCTACGAACAATTCAACGAATTCTGAACCTGACATCGAGAAAAATGGTACATTGGCTTCTCCAGCAACAGCTTGTGCCAGTAAAGTTTTTCCAGTACCAGGAGGGCCAACTAAAAGTACACCCTTAGGTAAAACAGCTCCTATTTCACTATATTTACTTGGATCATGTAGAAAATCTACAATTTCGGACAAGTCATCCTTTGCTTCATCTTGTCCTGCTACATCTTTAAAACTTTTTCCTGGCTTAGATTGTACATATACCTTTGCATTTGACTTACCGAAACTCATGGAGTTTCCACCCATTCGCTTAGTAAGACTTCTCATAAGCAAGGACAAAAGTGCAAACATTATGACAATAGATAGCAGATTAGGAAGTAAAGTTTCTGTAAAGAAATTTGAAGTCCTAGCCTTGTAGGCAACTTCTTTTTCCTTTAAAGCAGGTTGTAGCTCAGCATCTTGTATATATGCATTGTAGGGAGTCTTATAATTTTTCTCCACACCCTTTGAGTCCTTAGCGGTGAAAGTTAACGGATCGTCTAACTCTACCTCAATAACAGAACCTGCCTGTAGCATTTTCCAAAAATCGCTATATTTTACCTCCGTAACAGTTTGTCCCGTAAATAATGGTGTAATAAAGGACATAACCACAGCCCATAATAAAAGTCCTAGTAAAAGAATTGTAACAGAATTAGGTTTAAATCCTTTTGGAAAATTGGACTTATTATTATTACTCATATATTCTCCTTTCTATTCAAAAGAAGCTAGGTCGTCTAAATGTTTATTTAGCATTACTAAACCAAAAATAATTTGCTCAAGTTCTTCATCAGTTAAGTCTTCACTATAATTCTTATATTTTTTTTCAAGTTCAGACCTAATATTGTTGACGGCGTTTGAGCCTTTATCGGTTAAAGTTACAGTAACTATTCTTTCATCTTCAATACTTCTAGTTCTTTTTAAATAACCTTCTTTTTCTAAAGTTTTGCACATATTGGAAATATTGCCATCGGCAATACCTAAAGCCTGACCAATTTCCCCAATATTTGCAGTACTTTTTTTGTAAATTTCTTGTAATACCTTACATTTCATATTAGTTAACTTGTATTCTTCAGTAATTGGAAATAAAATTGAGTCCATTTTACGAGAAACCTCTCTAACTAATTGTGAAATATTAGTATCGACTAATTTTAGTGACATAATTTCCCCTTCAATAAA
>DUUN01000407.1 GCA_012841535.1 Gallicola sp.
ATATGGTGTACCTTCTGCTAATGTATGCGGGATTGAAATTGACCCTGATGTGGGATTGAAATGTAAGGAGAAAATTTCATCGGGCAAAGTGTATATAGGTGATGCATTTTCTCTTGAACCATATTCCTTTTTTGAACAAAAGGCTTGGGATTTAGTTATAACCAATCCACCCTATGTTCGTTATCAAACTATAGGAAATTATGAAAGCAGAGGCATTATACTAAAAAATGCTACGCAAATAAGGCACAGCCTTAGCAAAATTATTAATGCACTAGATCACCTTTCTGAAGAAGAGAAAAGATGTTTTCAAAAGATTATTAAGCATTATTCAGGTTTATCAGATTTGGCTGTACCTGCATGGATACTTTGTGCCGCGTTGACAAAACATAATGGTCAGCTTGCTATGGTAGTACCTGAATCTTGGATTAGTCGTGATTATGCGCTTACAATAAAATATATGTTGTTGAAGTTTTTTGACATAAAATATATTGTTGAGGATCTGAATTCTGTGTGGTTCCCAGACGCAATGGTAAAAACAAACCTTATTGTGGCAAGACGTGTAAAGTTTCGCAACTGTATTCAAGACATTGAGGATGAAAAATACAAATATATCAGATTGAATTCAACATTAGCAGGTGAGACGAGTTTCATAGAAAAATTGAGTTATGACGGACAAATCGGCCGTAAGGCTTTTCACAATCTTTTGTATTCCGATAAAGATGTGTCCGTGAATGGTTTTGAGCTAAAGCATATACCCACAAGTGATTTTATGTCTGAGATGGCTGCTTCGCCTATATTTAATAGACTGCTATCAAAACTTGAACCAAGATCGCAGAGTAGTATATCAGCCGCTACTATTCCCAAAGAGCTTCGGGATGTATTTGGAGATGATTTTCAGCCCTGTAAGTTGACCGAATTTAGGTCTTGGGGATTTCAAGTTGGTCAAGGGTTGAGGACTGGCGCAAACAAATTTTTTTATGCAAAAGTTATAAAGACTGAGGGTGACACCGACTATCTAAAAGTTGATAGCATTTTCGGTGATAAAATTATTCCAGTTTCACATACATACTCACTACCTGTTTTGCGATATCAAAGTGAGTTGGCAGATAGTTTTGTCGTTTCAAATAAAATACTGGCACATCGGTTGCTTTACATACAAGAGGACTTTTTTACTGCCTATGGCAACATAAAAAATCTATCTGATGCTCCTTTGTATAAGCATATAATTGAGGCAGAACATATGAACATTTACAGCGGCGGAAAGGCTACTCGTTTTCCAGAATTGTCTGCCGTAAAGCCAAACATCCGCTCAGCAAATGGAAATTCTAAGCAGCGTTTTTGGTTTATGCTACCAAAGCTTGCAAAAAGACATTTACCGCAGCTTTGCATTGCACGGGTTAATCATAAAAATGTAAAGTGTTATTTGGTTGCCCAAGATGGTATAGTTGTAGATGCCAATTTTTCTACTCTTTGGACAGATTCCGTAGATAAGAGAAAAGTATATGCCATATTTGCATTAATGAATTCATTGTTGGTCCGAGCATATTTAGAATCAATTGCAGCAGTTATGGGCGGTGGCGCATTAAAGATTGAAGCATCA
>DUUN01000208.1 GCA_012841535.1 Gallicola sp.
ATTCTAAAAAAAATGAACTTGTTAATTATTTATTATAATTGATTAAATAAATTTTTAAAATTTCAGGCGTGAGAATTTTTTAAGTTGACGTTTACTGTCGATTAAAGTATAATAATATTAATATAATATAAAAGTGATGGAGGTTTGGATGAGTAAGGTTGAGGCTGCATATTTAATTTTAAGAGAATACGATAGAGAAATGACTTATAAAGAAATAATTGATATTGCAATTAAACGTGGATTAATAGTTACAAAGGGAAAAACACCTGATCAAACATTGCGTGTTGATATTATGAATGAGAATAAGAGAAGACAATCCCAAGGAAAAGAATTAAGATTTAATAATACAAAACCCAAATTTGTTTCACTTTATTAAAGTTATTAAGTAAAAAAAACAAATGTTTGAAACATTTGTTTTTTGCTTAATCAAGTATATAATCTTCAAAATAATCTGCAAATCTTTTTTTCATGTCATTTGCGCGCTTTATTGCTTGATGATAAAAATTAGTTAAGTATTCTCTAGCCCATTGTTCTTTTGAAAATTTATATGATTGAGGTAAATCTTGAACATGGAATTGAATTTGCATAGCAGCAGCCCAATTAATATAAAGGTTAGCGGGATTAGTCTTAAATAGTGATTTTACATGTGTATTTTTTACAACTAAGTGATCCCCTTCAAGTTTCCAATCAATCCCAATATATACCATATCTAATTTATCAAAATCATTAGTGTCAATCATGCATTTCATTGCATTAGCTAATTTATAAGCTGAAATGATATTAGGAGCTTGCCCCTTGATAGACATGTTTCTTGTTTTAATATCAATAATATCAAAATGTGAATCATTCTTAAATATTATATCCGCTGTATCATTTTGTTTCTCAACAAATTGGGAATCTGGTGTCCAGTTTATTGTGGCTTGTCTACCTCTACTTAATAGTAATGAAAGTACTTCAGAACCTAACAGATTAATTCTTGATTGATAATCTGTTGCTTGTGGGTTTTTTATATATAAATAATTTAAATATTCAAAATTACGAAAAGTATTATTTGGATAGATATCTTTAATGGCTTTATATACAAATTTATCAAAAGGTTCTCCAGCTGCGTGTCCTGATAGTGTTCCTGATTGTGGTTTTGCAAGTTTTTCACCGATAATTTGTTTTACAATTTCATCATAATTTATAATCATTTTCTCACCTCTTAAATAATATTTTAACACATTTAAATTTAAAATACTATAGCTGAGGTGAAAATGTACAAATTATAACGATTTATAACTTGCTATACAAAATATTATGTTTATACTTATAAATGAGGTGATTAATTTGAAAGAAAAATATGGACAATATATGACGCCAGAAATCATTGCTGAATTTATGGTTTCATTAATAAAGAATAATAAAAAAAGTAAAGTTTTAGAACCTGCTAGTGGTAAAGGAATCTTTATAAACACCTTAAAAAAGCATGGTTTTTATAACATAGTTGCATATGAAATAGATAGTGATTTGATTGAAGGGCAAGATGATGTAATTAATACAAGCTTTGTTTCTGCTGATATTCCCAAAGATTTTGATGTAGTAATTGGTAATCCACCATATATTAGATGGAAAAACTTAGAAAATGAGTTGAAAGAAGAATTAGTAAATAATGAATTATTTAATAAATATTTAAATGCATTAAACGATTATTCTTCAATATTTATAATTAAAAGTATTGATGTTTTAAAGGAAGGTGGAGAGCTGATTTTTATCACCCCAGATTATTGGCTTGACACTACTCACTCATTGAATTTACGTAACTTTATAGTTCAAAATGGTTACATTTCAGAGATGTATACATTTAAAGAAACACCTATCTTTAAGAAGGTTAATGTCTCTTTATTAATATTTAGATTTGTAAAATCAAAGAAAGAAAAACCCAAGTCAATTAAAGTTTTTAAATGTGATACGAGAAAAGAACTTTCTGAAAATGTTCTTTGCGATATGAAAAATAGTAGAATTTCTGATCTAGTAGATTTTTTTGAGATTCCACAATTTGAAATTAATAAACCTTGGATTCTCGCAAAAGCTGATGACATTGAACTGATTGAAAGTTTTGAAAAAAGCTGTTATAGTGAAAACTACTCAAAAGTAATGACTATTAATGATGTATGTGAGATTGGAAATGGAATGGTATCTGGATTGGATAAGGCATTTCAAATAGAAGATGTAACTATTTTAAACTCTATTGAACAAACAGGAATGTTAAGTGTGATTAAAGCAAAGGACCTAGAACAGTTTTCGTATTCAAAGATTACAAATTACATATTTTTGAATAACATAGAAGACGAAAATGAATTTAAAAATAATTACCCAAATTTCTATAAACAATTACAAGCTTATAAAAGCCAGCTTCTAAAAAGATACTCATATAATAGGGATATCTCATATTGGCATTGGGTATTTTTAAGAAATTATAATCTTTTTAAAAGTAATGATAAAAAAATATTCGTACCTTGTAAAGAAAGAATTTCAAATAAAGATTATCATAGATTTACTTTAGTATATGGAGATATCTATCCTACACAAGATGTAACAGCAATAATCCCAAAACCAGATACAAAAGAATCAATAGAATATATATGTGCTCATTTAAACTCTAAGTCAGTATTTAACTGGATAAAACATAAAGGTATTATAAAAGGAAATATAGTTGAATTCTCTAGAGCACCTGTAGCCAGTATTCCTTTTAGGAGTATAAATTTTTATTCTTCAAAGGAATGTGAAATTCATGATAGAATTACTGATTTAGTTAAGGCTTATATTAAAACCAATAATAAGACTTATTTGGATAATGTAAATTTTGAATTAGATAAATTATATAAGTTATAGAAAATAAAGAATATTAATTTTATCTGGAAGGTATTTACTAGTAATTCAATGAAAGCAAAATTGTGTAATGTTATTAGTTTAGTCAATATAGCTGAAAAGATTTTAGGTATTGAAGACACCTTGGAGATTGTTTTTAAAGATAAATCTTATTTTAGAAATTCGGATATTTCTGCTGTATTTATAACTAATGGTTTATATATAGTTTTTAATATTTCTTTTATAGTGGTTGCTACTATACCTGAAATACTGATAACTTGTTTACATGAAGTTAGACATGCATATCAATATATGCAAGTTAATTATCGAAATAATTTACAGTTCAAATACAAAGAAAATAATGATATTATTAAACAATGGATGTATGACTTTGAAAACCCGAAGGATATAAGCGAAATGACAAGAATTGAATATCTAAATCGTCCTACTGAAATAGATGCTATAGCATTTTCAAGTTATTTAGCAGACAAACTGTTAAATGTAAAACAAGTTATTCCTGATGAGATAAAAGATAAAGTTAAATCTAGAATAGTAGAAATTAAAAATTCAATAGAAATTTAAAAAGCCGATGCTTTATTAAAACAATCGGCTTTTTTTTATTCAAATAAATCAGGTAGATTATATAAAATATTTCTAACCTCAAGTCTAACAGATTCTTTTGGACATTCAAGTATCTCTCTTTTTAATTTTATACTTTCTTCAGTTTCTAGTACATATCTAGTTTTATTCTGTTTAATATATGAAGAAGTTTCTCTAGTAAACCCATTTCTTTGCAAAAATATTGTTAATCTATTTGTAGTTCCATACTCTACATATTCATACCAATCATTATCAAAATTATCTTCTATATTATGCACTAATTTATATTCTGTGGAGAATCTTAAAAAATAATTAGATATGCTAAATAGAATGACATTATCAATAGTATCTAAAACATCAGCGATTACAATATTTTTATGTTCTAACGAATCATCATATGGGATATATTGGCCATATCTTTCGATAGTCGCATCTGGATCGCTTTGCTTATATCTAATTGCAGAGCTTATAATATTGTTATAACCATATCCAGACATCCATTGGTTTAATATAACTGCATACCATCTAAGTGCAGCGTGTTCACCTTGATAATTTCTCTTACCCAAAGTTTTTTTTTCATAATAATCCCAGTTAAATATCTCACTTAAAGTTTCTAAGAACTCTAATAAATCATTATAATTAATTTCACCATTATCAGACGGTGGATAAGCTAAACCGTCTTTTATTGCTA
>DUUN01000728.1 GCA_012841535.1 Gallicola sp.
ATAATCCCTATTAAATGCAAATAAAATATAAATAGTATATAATATTATAGTAGGAGGGATTTATGAGAAAAGTAGCAATTTTTGATATGGACGGAACAATTATAGACTCAATGAAAAAATGGTCAACGGTTTTAGATGATTATTTAACTGATATTGGCTTAAAACTAGATCCTGATTATAGAAAATCATTAAACAGTAAACCTATGAAAGAAATTTTAGATAAGGTTCATAAAGATTTTAATATACAAGGAACTCCTACAGATTCTTTTAACAATATTATGGAAATTATGAGATACAATTATTTAAATACATTTTCTTTAAAACCTGGTGTAAAAAACGCCCTAGATGAATTAATGAATAAGAATATTAAAATGGCCGTTGCTACAGCTACTCCTGAACGAGTTGCTATAGATGCTATTAATAAACAGGGTTTAGAAAAATATTTTGAATTTATTCAAACTTGTGACAATGTTAATTTAATGAAATTTCAACCGGAATACTGGCATACAGCAGCAAAAAATCTTAATTCTTCAATAGAGAATTCTATTGTTTTTGAAGATGCACTATATTGTATAGAAACCGTTAAGAAAATTAATGGTGGAATAGTTGCTATTGCAGATGAGTCAGCTAATTCTGACAAAGACAAAATAATAGCTCTTTCAGACCATTATATTGAGCATTATGATGAGTTAAATTATAATATTTTTTAAAATTGAAAATATTTACAATAATTTCAAAAGGGGCTGTTACAAAACTAACTATATAGTTTTATAACAGCCCCTTTTTTTGATATAGGTGTTAACTTCACTCTAGATTATAATACTTAGTTTCACTATAACTTTTTTCAATGATAAGCATACTTTTACTCCTTATAGCCTATTATGCATTAAAAATAACCTATCATTCGTTTCTTTCAAACTCTTTTAAAGTTTTGCCATCTATGGTTTTCCATTCAACTAATCCATTAGCATATCCTCCAATAACAAAAGCAGCTGCATAGGAAGGACTATTAAATAGTTTGTTTTCTAGAAGAATATATTTTTCTATTTTTGCTTTTTTACGTTCTTCTTTTATTCTTTCTGGTATAGATTCGGAATCTATTATTTCAATTTTACTACCAGATAAAACAACGAATCCTTCCTTTGTTCTTTTACACTTCGCTTCTATTTGTATATTACTTTTTTTACTTCTTCTTTTTAGAAATAACAATAACTCATCATCTTGATACTCAATATCATTTTCTTCTTTTCTTTTATCTTTTATTATATCAAAAATATTTATCTAAATTATTGATATTTCCTATATTGCTTTGCTATAAAAAAGACAATTTCTCCTATCTTTTAAACCATACTTATAATTTCCTCTATAAAAGCTTTACCTTTTTCCATATCCTTTTCATTTGGATGGCCTTTTGCTATTCCTCCTATGTATTTAAATGGACCAAAGGTATCGTAACCTTTACACTTATAGGCTCCTAATACTTCAAAGTCCTTTTCTTTAAGATAGCCTATAAATTTATCTCCCGGTTTTTTTCCTCCTCCTCCACTTGTGTAAACTAGAAAGGATTTTTTAGGAATATCTTCATTTTCTTCTATGTAATTATATATTGATTTATGTAGTTTTGAATAATATATTCCAGAAGCAAAGCCAACTACTTTATATTTAGACAGGTCTATGTTTTTTTCATGTAATAAATCAATTAGGTCTACCGGTTTATCTTTAACAATTTCTTTTAATAGTTTTTCCGTGTTCTTGTGGTGAATTGATGCATAGAGTATTACAATGTTATTCATTACACTCTCCTTATTTTCTAACAACTTGTTATTTATTCATTAGTACTAAAATTTTCACTACTATTTTCATATTGGACTTTTCTTTCTACTTCTTCAAATGTTTCGGTTTTATAATAGGCTTTATACTTTACTGTGCTTAATAAAAATTTTTCTATTATATTCTTTTTCTTATACATTATTATATCCTATAGACTAAAAAAATTTATTTGATAGTCTATCATATAAATTAAAATCTCCTAGAGTTATGAAAATTCTAACTCTAGGAGATTTTTTGGATTTCTTATTTTTTAATACTTATAATGTATCAATTCCTTAAATTCATCTTTAAGTTTCTTATTTAATTCATCACCACCATCTAAGTTTGCACTATAGAATATAGGCGGATGTACTTTTCCATTTTCTATAAGTTTTTTACATACTTCCGATACTATTGTATTGAGAATTGTAGCACCTACTACCGTTGATGATGGACCAACCTTTTGTTCTAAGCCTTCAATTTCGCACATCGCATCACCTATATCACCATGATTATCTATGGTTATATCTGCTAATTCATATAATTTTTTCTTTGAACTGTGGCGGGATTCTACAGATTTAGAATATTCCAAATTTGTTAAAGCAATAATTTTTACCCCTTTTTTCTTTGCATACAGTCCTAAGTCTAATATTACAGAGTTTCTTCCAGATACTGAATGAAGTATTAATATATCATTTTCTTTAAAATCAACTGTTTTTCCTAAATTTTCACCATAACCTTCTAAACGTTCCATTTGACTAGTTAATGTTATAGGTTCTGTATCTAACATTATTTCTCGTCCAAAAATAGGATTTATAACCATCAATCCACCAGCTCTATAATACATTTCCTGTGTTAATATTCCAGCATGACTTGCTCCAAATATATATATGGATTGTTTTTTTTCTATTGTTTCTACTAGTAAGTCGATAGTTTCTTCTATTTTTTGCTTTTCTTCTTTTTCTACAATCTTTAACTTTTCTATTATTTTATCGAAATATTGATACATATTTACTCCTTACCCAAATATACTAGCAATAAATTTAGCTATTATTCCGAATAATGAAAAATCATTACCGCCAAATATTAAAATCCAGCTTTGAATTGTATTACTATATATAACTGCTGAAAATCCAACTAAAGCAACCATTACTACAGATGCTACAATAGTTCCTATAATTGAACCTCTTAAGCCTCCTTGACCTTCGCCAATAACTGCAGCAGCTCCACATTCAAAAAATGATGTAATTACTAAAGGTACCAACATAATTCCAAAAACATTAAATGTATTTGCAATTACAATTAGTATTGTTGAAGTAATCATTGCTACTAAAAAGCCAATTATTACCGCATTTGGCTTATAATTAAAGAGTATTGGACAATCAAATGCAGGTTTAGCATTTGGAATAAGTTTTTCAGATATTCCTTGAAATGCCGGCACTATTTGATTGATTAAAAGCCTTACACCATAAAGCATAACCAATAGTCCTGCCCCAAATGTAAGTCCACTGTTTATTGATGTCATTACAGTACTGGCTCCATCTTCTATTAATGCAGGAATTATAAATCCAACTACTAAATACATTATAAAAATTACTAAAGCTCCTGTTACTGAAATTTCTCTAAAAAAAGATAGTTTTTCAGGTACTTTTAAATCCTCTGTAGATTTTTTCTTATTCCCAACTCTTTTTGCAACAAAGCCTGAAACCAAGCTTAGCATCCCTGTAGGGTGTCCTATTAAAAACGAGTCATCTTCTGTTGCATCCCAAACATATTTTCTCATTATCCATGGCATAAAAGACCAATAAAGAGCAGAGCAAATTGCACCAAATGCTATTAGTATTCCTCCAGTTAGTCCTCCTTCAACTCCTGCTGCAACGAATATAAATGGAAACCACCATATCATATGACCTGTTAGGAAAACTGTTTTAACAGGAGTAAATCTTGCAATTAGTAAATGGATTATTAACCCTATGAACATTGCCATTCCTACAGTTCCACCAAATGATTTAGTAAATGTTACATCATTTAAGCCCTCGGCTGTTGTTATTCCTAATGTAGTTTGAAATGCTGTATTAATTGGTGCTATTACACCTGAAAGCATTCCAACTCCTTCGTTTAAAACAACCATCCCAAATGCCGCCATCAAAGTTCCCTTTATTATCTCTGCAAATGATTTTCTTTGAATTATTAAACCTATCATTGCAATTAAACCTAATAATACTGGCGGATTTCTTAAAATGTTATTTGTAATAAATTGCATACTACTCCTCCTTTAATGTAGCTAAATATTTTTCGAATTGTTCTTTTACCTCTTTTTTATCCATAAATTTATGTATAGGATAAACAGGATTTTTTACTGAGTTTTCTAATTCAGAAACCAATTCTGCACTTGTAAAGTATGCATCTGCTTCTGTTGCTTTTGCTGTAGATAAATCAGTATTTTCAACTTCAACTTCCACACCTAAATCTTTTGCCACTTTATCCAATGCCATTTTTAATACCATTGAACTTCCAACTCCAAATCCGCAAACTGCTAAAATTTTCATCTAATCCCCCCTTTAATTATTTTTAAATATTTGTAGTATTTTCTCTTTTTTTCCATTAAGAATAGTATTGAAATTATCTTCATCTAATAATATTTCAGATATTTTTTGTAAATATTCTAAATGACTTGATTTATCAACAGATGCTAAAACCATAAATATACGTACCGGTTTTCCCTCTAAGTCTATGTTTTTATTATTTACTAACAAACTCATAGAAACTTCATTAACGCCCTCCCCCGCTTTTGCGTGCATTAATGCAAAATAATCTGTTAAAACCATATAGGGTCCATTAACTTCAACATTTTTTATCATGTTTTCTACATAAACATCGGTAATTTTCCCTTCCTTTAACAATGGTTCACTTGCTATTTTTACAGCTTCTTGCCATGTCATATTTCTATTTTCTATGATTACATTTTTTTCATTAAAGATTTCATATAATTTGTTATCCATTTATTTCCTCCAACTTACTTACTAGTACTTTTTTATCGTCAATATTATCTATAATAAACTCTAAAATTTTTTCAGTTTTATCTATATCTTTATCTGATATTCCTAAAAGAATAAGCATATCTACTTGTTCACTGTCCCAATTTATATAATTTTCCATTTTTAAAATATAAATAAAGCTATTTATAATTTTTTTAGGATCACCATGAGGTAACGCAATTTTATTTTTTAAATAAGTAGTTCCTAGTTTTTCTCTATTTAATACAGTGCCGGTATATTCATTATTTACTAACAGATTATCCTTGGCTTTATTACACAAAT
>DUUN01000584.1 GCA_012841535.1 Gallicola sp.
ATTAAAAGTAAAGTCAAGATACTACATAGATAAGCAATACCAATATAAACCGCTCCAACACCAATAATAACTGATCCATAATTAGCTATCGTACTTCCAACTAATGATAGCACTCCAATTGGTGTCAAATACATAATATACTCTAATATTTTATAAAATATTTCTTTAAAGCTATCTATTACTTCAATTGCTTTATTTCCATTTTTTGATTTCGATGCTGCGATTCCAATTAAGAACGAAACAAGAATAACAGCAAAAACCGAATTATTTTGAATCATTGTAATAATATTACTTGGAAACAAATTGGTTAAAATTTCTCCAACGTTTAATGCCGAGATTTCTCCAGTCCATTCAACAAAATTGATATCTGTACCAACATATTTAACTGGATCAATAAGAACAAATACCAAAGTTGTTAATAAAAACGTTGCAACAAACATTATTACAAATGTTATTATACTTTTAATTAATACTTTTGATCTTTTATGTTTTGAATTATATATTGTTCCAACAATACTTGTAAAAATTATAGGAACAATCATAAATTTTAATAAGTTTACATAAATCGTTCCTAAAAATGATATTTCATTCATAAAATTTGGAACAACTAATCCTCCAATTATTCCTAAAGCTAATCCTATAACAATGAATATGGTTAGTTTATTATTTTTTTTCATAATACGCCTTCAACCTTTCAACACATTCTTCTATATCTTTTCTGAATCCCAATGCTGAAACTCTAAAATATTTACTATTATTGCCTTCAAATATACAACCTGGAATAACAACAATATTTAGATCATTTAGCATTAAATTAAAGAAGTTCCAAGAATCCATATTTTCTGTTGTCTTAACCCACATAAACGGCGAGTCGATTCCACCCCAAACTTTAAAACCTAAATTCAAAAGTTCTCTTCTTAAAAAACTTGCATTATCTAAATAGTCTTCGATATTAGTTTGAATAAGTTTTTGAGATTCGGGTAAATATACTGCCTCTGCTCCACGTTGAGCTATATAGTCAGCTCCATTGAAACGGTTAATAGTTCTTTCTTTCCAAATTCTATTTATATTCTTGGATATCTCATTTGGAATAATATAATATGAACATCTCACACCAGTAAAACTTGCATTTTTGGAAAAACTACGGAATTCAATAGCAACCTTTTTAGCATTTGGTAACTCATATATTGATGTCGGAACATCAGAGCTTTGAATAAACGACGAATACACATTATCAAATAATATAATTGCTTCATTTGCAAGTGCATAATCAATCCACTTTTGTAATTCTAAACGATTATAAGCGATTCCGATTGGATTACTTGGAGAACACATATAAACAATATCATATTTTTCTTTTGGTATTTCCGGAACGAAATCATTTTCCTCTTTTAATTTAATTTCTACTATTCTTCTGTTAAGACAAGTAGCACCATCTTTATAAATTGGATACATAGGATCTGTTAAACAAATCTTTGAATCAATATCAAACAATTCTAAAATGCTAGTAGTATCCGTCTTAGTTCCATTTGATATGTATATTTCGTCTTTTGAAAACGAAAAACCTTTATAATCATTTTTTAAAATAGCATCTTTTAGAAAATCGTAGCCATAATATGAACCATAACCTTTAAATGTTTTCATATCACTTAAATCATCTACTGCTCGATGCATCGCTGATATCACCGGTTGAATAATTGGCTTGGATACATCACCTATCCCTAAAGAAATAACTTTTTTATCCGGATTATTCTTTTTATATTCAGCAACTTTATTTGTTACTTTTAGAAAGATATCATCCCTGGCTAATTCATTAAGCCTACTATTCAATTTCATATTACTTAACTTCCTCAAAGTTATGTTCAGTTAATATTTCATTTGTATCTTGTTTATTTTCTTTTATATAATTGCTTCTTTTTTCTTGGTCAAAGGTTATTTGGTTTGCTAGATCCATACATTTTTTATTCTTACCACCACAATAACGACAATCAATTTTATTGTTAAATAAAGTTGAAAGAAAATCATCTAGTTTATCATTATCAATGTGAGCTGATATAGATCTTCGAGATGCTCTACCGCTAAACATTAAATCAAACAAATTGCCTTTCCATTCAGTTTGCATATATGGTTCTATTACTTCAAGAATTGTTTCTTTTGGAATACCTCTACCATCAATTTTAAACTTATTTATTCCTAAATCAGTGTATTGTTTTAAATCCTCCGGTCTAATCCATCCGCTACAAATCATAAGTATTGGATTTTCAACATAACTGGAAATACATTCTGAATATGGGTAAACTTTAATCAGTTTTTCATCTGTTCCGGATTTGTAATGACTATTTAAGTTATTTTGATATTGATGCATGATACAAAATGGTAA
>DUUN01000180.1 GCA_012841535.1 Gallicola sp.
AAAAATTGCTCCATAGCTTTCTAGAATTGCACGGTCTTTTGAATCATCATATCCAAGGTTTTCTATTATCTTTGGCAAGGTATTACTTTTTATTTTCTTACCAAGTAATACTCCTGCTGTTACGATAACAATACCACCCCCGATAGTTAATATAACAACCTCGTGCTTCTTGTAAAACTGTTTCATTTTTTCAAACATGATTTCATTCTCCTTTCAAAAATATAGTTTCCATAATAGGAGATGTAAAAGATGCGAAAAAAAAAAGAGAGAGAAATATTCCTACTTGGTGGTGCTGGTTATTGGTAGCTAGTGGTTTTACACTAGTCTTCTGATTTCTCAGCGTACTTTACTCGCTATCCAAGTCTAAGCCTCTTCGATACTTATACGACTACCTTTTATTTCTCTCCATAATAGGAGTTGTAATTTTCGCGCAAAAAGAAAAGAGGGTTTAAAACCTCTTTTCATTTGTTTGGAGATATTCATTATATTTTCCTTCTAATAAAGCCATCGTTTCATTTAAACTGTTTAGTCCATAGAAATTAGTTAAATCAATTATTTGTTTAATGTTCAGGTTTTTCTTTAGATACTCTCCATCCGAGTTTTCATATCTCGAATAGGTACCTTGATCCACTCCTAAAACTTCTGCAATCTTACTTTGACTAATTCCAACATGTTCTCTCAATTCTTTTAGATTATTGATAACTTTTCTTGTTAAATTATTCATAAAATTCACTCCTTCCATAATAGGGTATGTAAAATAAGCGTAAAAAATCGCATAAAAATAAAAGAAAGAGCCCTTGTTAGGACTCCTTCTTTACTGGGTTTAATTTTACTTTAGCTCTTTAGTTATACATAAATATCACTCCTTTCGTAATAGGAGGTGTAAATTTAGCGTATACTACATAAAAATAACCCACATCTCATTCTCATCATTTAAGATAAGTAACAAAACATGGGCTATAAATATGCGATTTAAAAATTAGCTATCATTTCTAAGATATCGAATCAGTCTTAATCACTTATCTCAATTTCTGCTATGTCGTTAATGTTATAAATATAACTAGTATCAGCGCATTCAATTGCTAACCTGTTTGATCCTGTAAAAATATCTGTATAATTGTAATGGACTTCTTGCACATTTTTAAAAGTTTCTTGTTTTATGCCGTTTTGGTAGTACGAAGAATTTAAAGCAAATTTTACAAGTACTTTCATAATTTTATATCTCCTTTCAAAATATATAAACATTATATCGGTTAACGCCAAACTTTACCGCTCGTTTTATCGACCAAAACTATACGACCCTCAATTCGGAATCCTGAAAGCTCACAAATATCAAAAATCATATGTAGAAGTTTATGGAACCTTTCAACCTCCTTATCAATATTTTTAATTGCTTCATAAGCAGTTGGGTCGAGACACCCTGAACCGTTTCTCATCAAATCTCTGTCGTTCATAGTGTTCTACCTCCATTAATATAATGATAAATAGCACCAAGCCCCTCAAGCTTCTTGTCTCCAATTACAACTGTCGGAGCTTGCATAATTTTTAGACTCTTGATTAGTTCGGAATTATCTTCTGCCATGATTTTTGTAAAACTAACTCCCGCATCATTTAAAACCTTTTCAGCTTGTATACATTTTGGACAGGTTTTTGTGGTAATCAATTTAACGTTATCGCGAGTACTGTAT
>DUUN01000060.1 GCA_012841535.1 Gallicola sp.
TATCCTTTAATTAAATTGCTATACTACTTAAATTTTTCTTACCTGTTAATCTATCTACTTCCAAATTATGAAGTCGATAGAAGTTTTCAAATCTTTCATTACATTTATCAATATCAAAACTTTTTAAGTCATTACTTATGTTCATTATCAAGAATGCACTATACAAATCCCTTTGAATTTTTATACCATTAAAATCATTCCATCTTTGAGATAATGTTTTCTTCGTATATATTTTATCAAAATGATTAAACTGACTTGCTTTAGCTTCAAAAGTATTTATTTCGATTAATTCTTCTCCAAAATACTTCAATTTTCTGTCTATGATTGTTAATAGCATAGATGGTGCTTTATTTGCTAAAGATTTACCAAAACGTTTCTTGCGTTTAAACTTACCTTTGTCATTCTTCTCAGTATTTTTTGCACGTTTTTGAAGTCCTAAAAAATTCATCTTTTCAACATATACTTTGTTTCCAAGAGATATAATATAATTAGCCAAACACTCATGTTGATATTTTCTTATATCCGCTTGCTTTCTATATAATTCTTTTAATTCATTTTGATACTTGATATAGTGATTTGATTTATTCCATATAACTTTTTTGTTCCCTTGTTTCTTAATAGTACCGTTTTCATTATAGTTGTCTGGATTGATAGTACGTCTTGACCTATCCATCTTCCTTAGAAGGTTTTGTTTCTGATTTTCAATATTCTGTACTTTATCAGCAAGTTCTAAAATTTTTACATCAGATTGACTTGCGATAGCAATAGTAGAAGTTCCAATATCCAAGCCAACGTCTCCTTGACCTATATAATGTTTAATTTCTCCAGTTTTCATATCAACTTTAACAGGTGGATTACCTTTAAAAACGATTTGTACATAGAATTTATATTTATTTCTCACATATTTGCGTACAATTCTACAATAGCAAATATCACATTGAAGTGCTTGATATTCATAATAATTATCATAATCTATAACAACTGGTATCTCTAAACCATTCCAAACAATCATATCATCTTTAAAACGGATACCTGTTTTGTTTGATTTTCCTTCAAGTGTATTAAGACTTCCATATTTTTTATAATAAACTTTCTTTCCATTGCCATAGAATAGCTTATCATAAGATTTCCATAGCTCTGTTGCAATCTTTTGTGCAGTAAAAGAATCAATATTATCTTTGAAATGCCTTTGCATTTGTTTTACATCTTCGTGAAATGAATATTCTGACATACCATATTGCTTACGAATATTGTTGATTTGTTTCCAAATATCCTTATCGATCTTTTTATTACCTGTCAAAGAAGATAAGAGAGTACGATATTCCTTAGTTTTAATCATTTCTTTATAACGTTTTTGTGTTATATTAACTAAAGAATTATAGATTTTTCTTCCAATTTCGAAACGCTTATTTAAAATATCTTCTTGATACATTTCAGTTTTCAAAGGAAACTGTACAATAAAATTTGTCATAATATTCACCTCACTTTCTGATATAATATTCTCTTTTTCTAATATCGTTTCTTTTGATTTTCTACATACTTTTTAATTGTTTCGCTACATACATTACCAGCAGTAGAAACAAAATAACTTCGTGTCCATAAGCTAGGCATTTTGGATAATTCAGAAAATTCTTCTCTAAGAATTTTACTTGTATATCCTTTTATTTGTTGCATAATATCTGATGGACTTAATGTAGGTAGACAATTTAAGAACATATGA
>DUUN01000612.1 GCA_012841535.1 Gallicola sp.
ATTTAACTATATCTCCATCATATTTAGGATCAGCAACAATGCGTTTCATTTCTACTTGGGTAAAATTTACTTTTAACATTTTATGTCGTAATATTTCACAGATGATAAATGTACCAATAATCATTATTAATAAAATGAGTAATAATAACTTGATTATACTTATTTATGACACCTCCTATAAAAACAATATTTTATTCCACCGGAACCCACTTCATAACTTTAACTTCTTTTAATTCAACTTCAGTACACTCAACTTCGCTTTCATACTCCCAAGGGCTTTCACATTGCATTTCTGTAGCTCCTTCGGAATAACACGCCGAATAAAATTTCCCATTGTAAGCAAAAATAATTTCATGATGTATGCTCCATCTACTTGTATCTACAATGTCATCTTTGATCGCACTATACGGTAAATCTAATTCATTCTTCAAATAATCCTTATGTAGTTTGATTGTTGGCACTTAATATAACCCCCATTCCCTTACAATGTGGACATTCTTCGTAAGGTGTATTAATTTCTTGAATTAAATCTTCAAGATATTTATTCATTTTATTTACCATATCTTCATAATCTTTTCCGCTAAAAGGTTGGGGTACAAAACAATCTGTGCCATAAGTAGTGTCTTTTGTAGAACATTTTATGTTTAGGATTGGAATCAATTTGTTTTCAGCATAAGTAGTTACCCATTTTGGTTTTTTACGTCTATCGTTTTCATTTATATTTTTAGTATGAGGTATTGGTTCTGCTAATTTAACTTTTTTCTTAACTTCAAAGTGAAAATCATAGTTAGAAGTAACTTGTGCATATCTACCGTCTAGATTACTTATGACGTATTGACGAATAATTTCATACGCTTTTTCGCTTGGAATATAACAAGGTTTTTCATCAAGTAATGCTGGATGTGTATTTATTTCATCTAAAAGATTATATTTTACATCAAATTCTTTTTTAACAAATTCAAATTTATCACGTTTTGCAATAATGTTGAATTTAACTTCTACGTCTTCTAATTCACCTTTTATTGTGTCGTATTTCATCTCATAAAGACCAGACACTTCTTCATACTTTGTATCATATAAAGAAGAATAATTAATAACTTTTGGAGTTAATTCTGATTCTGGGTATCCGGCTTTAAGTTCATATCTAATATTGATACGTTGATCTGGCGTTTGTTGCTGAATTTTCTCTGGCATCTGTTTAAGTACATACCATTCTTTTTTATATGTTGTTTCAGCCTTTTCTCCATCAAAGAAAAGTTTTGGAATTACGGAATAATAATTATTTTCGTCTTTTATGTAAATCTTATCATCAGTTTGGATAACTGATAAATATATTGGATTATTGTTCATATTTCTCTCCTCCAAGATAATTTTCCATTAATTGATAACCTTCTTTTATTCAAACATCACAGTTGCTTTTTTCAATACATAACTTCCTCTATTAAGATTATCTAATATATCTTTTTCAGCTTGTGAACTAAATGAAAAACCATCATCTAAATTAGTCATAATTATTTTTGATTCTAAACATAATTTTGACACCATGTATCTTTTAATGTTGTTTAATCTTACTTCAACGCAAAATGGTAACTCTGGAAGCTCAATAAATTCTTCGGCTTGATTTGGTCTATCTAATACTTTTAATTTATACAAAATTACCACCTTCTTTTTAATTAATTAGTATGTTGAGATGTTTTTGCTGGTAAAACCATGAATACATCTTCTGTTTTCATTTGTTTATTAATTTCAAATGTTAAAATAACAAATTGATCTTCAAAATATCTTTGTCTAATTAAATAATTAGCACGATTATAAAGTAATCTTGATTTATTACACATATCATCGCAATAATTGAATAGGTAATGGTTTTTTCTGATTACATGAATTTCAGTCCTTAATGCAATAATCTATCACCTCCTTTCTGCTTACCCCTCTTCCTAAATCACATAAGTCATTGCAATATACTCAACTGCTTCTTCCAACGTATTCAATCTCTTGGTAATATAATGATTTGCCCATTTACAATCAAGTTGATCTCCAAATACAACAACCGGAATATTTTTTA
>DUUN01000204.1 GCA_012841535.1 Gallicola sp.
ATAAGTGGAAGACCAAAAGGGCATAAAGCAGAGTATTCATAGGAATACCCTTTGTAATGAAAGCAAAAAAGCTGCCAAGTTTCGAATCGCTTAGAAAACGGCAGCTTTTTATTGTTTTGTTTCGATAAAAAGTTGGTTTTGTCAACAGCCTGAGACCTCTTAGAAAAGAGGTCTTATTTTCATCTGGTAGGATTACTAGTGACCAATTAGATAAATTCAAGAAGAAAGGAAAATCAAATTATAGCAAGTGACAATTTATTAGATATTAACTATTTAAGAAATGTCTTCTGGATTCTAAATATTTGTATTGATGTTATAATAATAGTATATAGTGTGAACTAATTTAAGGAGTGTTATGAATCAAGAATTATTAATAATAAAAGATGAATTTCTAAGATATTTATATGAAATATCAGAAATGAAGATGGTACATTATATTGCTACCTTTATTCAGGGTGAAGAGGCATTAATTTTAAGGTTGGTTATCAATGGACCAATGACACCAAAAGAATTAAGTGATGATTTAAAAATAACTAAGGGTAGAGTTACAGCAATAATAAATAAATTAAAAAAGAAGAATTATCTTCATATAAAAATTAATGAAGATGATAGAAGAAGTATCATTGTTTGGCTTACTGATTATGGAAGAGAAGCTTTTCAAGAAAAGCTAGATATAGCAGATCAATATTTCAATAAGATGTTTTCTGTTTTAGGCGTAGAAGACGCTAGAAGTTTGGTTGGAGAAATTTCTAAATTATTAATTAAATTAAAGGAGGCTGGTTTATGAGAACAATGGTGGAATTTAGAGATGTTACTAAAACTTATCAATTGGGAAACCAAATCATTAAAGCAAATGATCAGGTTAATTTTAAGGTATTAGAAGGGGAACTCTGTGTTATCGTGGGACCTTCAGGTGCCGGGAAGACGACAATTTTAAATACATTAGGGGGGATGGATACAATTAATGATGGTCAAATAATAGTTGATGGAAATGATATAAGCAAACTTAATTTAAAAGAGTTAACTTTTTATAGACGTTATGATGTTGGTTTTGTTTTTCAATTTTATAATTTAATACCTCAATTAACTGCTCTTGAAAATGTAGAAATAGCATCAGAGATTTGTAAATCTTCACTTGATCCATTGGAGGTATTAAAACAAGTAGGTTTAGAAGAAAGAGTTAAAAACTTTCCTTCTCAACTATCAGGAGGAGAACAACAAAGGGTATCAATTGCTCGTGCTCTAGCCAAAAATCCTAAGATTTTATTATGTGATGAGCCAACTGGTGCTTTGGATGTTGAGATTGGAAAATCAATTTTAAAGCTATTAAGTGAGGCCTCAAGAGTTCATAATAAAACGGTAATTATCGTTACTCATAATCACGCAATTACTGAAATTGCTGATAGAATTATTCAGGTGAAAAACGGAAAAGTAAATATGGTGTCTCTCAATGATAATCCTAAGAACATTGATGAGGTTATCTGGTAATGAAGACCTATAATAAATATATCTTGAAGGATATGGGGAAATTAATTCCTAAACTAATTGCAATATTATTGATTGTTAGTTTAGGAGTTGGCTTTACTGTGGGCCTCTTAACAGCAGCTCCAAATATGCGTTATAGTGTTGAAACTTATTATAAAAACACAAATGCAGCAGATATTATTCTACAAGGGTATCCATTTGATGAAGATAGGTTAAATGAGTTTAAGGGAAATCCTTTAATAGATGATGCGTATGGATATTTTTCTTTTGATGAAGATGTAGAATTTGAAAATGGAATGCATTTAGCTAAGATAAATGTAATTGACTTTGATAATCAGATTAATAAACTTACAATCTTAGAAGGACGTTTTCCAGATCCTGCAAGTGATACTATCGAAATAGTAATAGAAAGAAAACAACCTTTCTTAATAGAAGTGCCGCTAGGTTATGAAACTAGCTTTATGGATAAAACAGTTAGAGTTGTAGGGATTGTTCATAGCCCTTGGTATTTTGCTTTTGTGGAAGAAATATCACATTTAGAACAAAGACCGATTCAAGTAATCATCTATGCTGATCAAGTTTTGCTTGATGAGCAAAGATATACTCATATCGATGCTACTTTAGTTGGAGCAAGTGATTATGAAATGTTTAGTGATGAGTATGAAGAATATGTAAAATCCAAGGTGGATTTATTAAAACTGGATTATGATGAGTATTATTTTACTACTAGGAATCTAAATCAATCTTTTGGAAAATATAAATCTGATGTAAAGATTGTAGAAGCAATTGCACTCATTTTCCCCTTATTCTTTCTTTTAATTACTGTGCTAGTTTCAATGTCAAGTATGACAAGAATTATTGATGACCAAAGAGGTCAAATTGGAACTCTTAGGTCTTTAGGTTATGGAAAATTTAGAATAATGGGTAAATATATATTATATGCTCTAATTGCGTCTGGGGCAGGTGTTATCATTGGAATTGGGCTTGGAATTTATTTCATTCCTGCAGTTATTTATAATGCCTATGAAACCATTTATAATCTACCGACATTTACCATTAGATATTATTGGGGAATAACATCAATTATTTCTTTTGTTATGATTGCATCAGTTGCTTTAGTAACAATTATTTCAGTATCCCAAACACTTAATGAAAAACCAACTGAATTATTAAGAGTAAAGACTCAAAAACCAGGAAAGAAAATCTTTCTTGAAAGAATAGGGTTTTTTTGGAAGAGATTGAAATTTAAATACAAATCAACCTTAAGGAATATTTTTCGAAATAAGAAAAATATTGTCTTAACATTGATAGGAATAAGCGGTAGTACCGCTTTACTCTTTGCCGGATTTGGAGTTAAAGATTCAGTTGATTTAGCAGGTAAATATCAATTTGATGAAATGATGCAATATAATCTTGAAATAAATATAAATGATCATATTTCTCTTCCAGAACTTGTAGATTATGATCAATTATTTATAATGGCAACTAATGCGCAGTATCAAAACAAGGATTATATAACAATAATTATTCCGGAAGAAACAGAGAAAACAAACCTGTTTATTAATTTTAGAAAGTCAAAGAAAAATGAATTTATTTTCAATAATTCATCAGTTATAATTACAAAACAATTTGCTCTTAAACATGAACTCAAAGTTGGTGATGATTTAGAATTAAGTATTCAAGATAAAAGCTTGAACTTTAAAATAACTAATATTCAAGAATATTATTTTGGTAATAATATTTATATTGCAAAAGAAATGTTTGAAAATGAATTTGATTTGAAATATAATAAACTCTATGTAAGAACAGGGTCTTTAGAAGAAGAAGAAAAGATGCTGTTAGCTCAAGAGTTAGATAAAAACAATTCGGTTATTAAAACAATGTTTGAAGAGGATTTAAAGTATTCTTTTCGAAAAACTTCAGATAGTTTATATAGTATTATTGTTGTTTTAGTTATTGCTGCAAGTGCTCTTGCAATTATTATTAATTATAATTTAACTTTAATAAATATTCATACAAGAAAAAGAGAAATTGCAACTTTAAAAGTCTTGGGATATCAAGAGATAGAGGTTTCTGGCTATGTATTTAGAGAAACATTTATTATCTCGACAGTGGCTATTATAATGGGGTTATTTATTGGTAAAGCTCTCCATTACTTTGTAATAAGTAGAATTGTTATTGATGGGGTCCTGTTATATAATGATATTTGGTGGCCTAGTTATATCTATACGGTTGTTTTATCTTTCTTGTTTTTAATGATTGTCTTTATAATGTCTATTCCTCAGACAAGAAGAATAGATATGGTTGATGCTTTAAAATCTTATGAATAAATAGATTTAAAATAAAAAGGTGAATTTAGAAAGATTTCTAAATTCACCTTTTATTATTCTTTATTATATAATATAGTCTTTCAGGCTGTTGACAAAGTCAGC
>DUUN01000148.1 GCA_012841535.1 Gallicola sp.
ACCACTTCATACAGATCTTTTACATTTTCAGGGGCTTCCTTAATTGAAGAAAAATTATCTTTAGACTTTACTAAATTTATTAACCCATCAATTAATTGAGAATCTATTTCGGTTTCTTTCCGACTAAAAACATCGTTTACATCTAGTGTATTTAATACTTCTAACTCAATCTTAACAGGTTGTACTGAATTCCCTTCAACCATAGTTCTTCCACTCCCATATATAATCTTTATTTATACCGGTTTTATTCGTGAACATATTTTGTAATTCTGAATCGATTTACTTATAAGTCGACAACGAACAAATAAATCTACCCCTCAACACTATATGTAGGAAATACATCAATTAGTTTATGGGCCAATTTTATAAAGTGCTGATAATTGCCGAAGAACATTTTTAAATCTCCTTCAGAAACCTCTAGCCCTGTTGGATGTCCAGATTGATTCCTGACCTTTCGGATAATATCTAGAAAGTTAAAATTCAATTTAGGATTTTCAAACCCTAATTCTTGAAATAAACTTATATTTGATTCTATCCTTTTTTCAAATTCATCAAGTCTATCATAAGCAGATTTTGCATTAATAACTTTGCGTTTGAAATTTTCAATTTCGTTAGACGTTCCATTGTTCTCCAAATATTTATAGTATGCATTGCTAAGATTAATTAATAGGTATTCTGCAGCACATCCTAGCATTGTACTCGCTGCTAATCTATTATCTCTTATTCCACATTCACAAGCCTCATATAAATATCTCTTTTCAATCTGATCAATATCCATACTTGAGATTTCCAACATAAAGTTCCGATAAATGGAATCCTCCACAATTTCATTTTCAATTTCATCAATTTCTACACTTGTTATGTTATATGCTAATGTACTTATATAAACACCTACCGCAGCATATTCTTCATCATCTTCATAAATCTCGAAACAGATTTTCTCTAACTTCTCTAGATTATCTTCTAAAGTCTTTTTAAACTCAATAGGTGTTTTAATATTAATGAACATCTTTCTTTGATTCGACACTATACCTGAATAATCCCAACGCCTATCATATACTATTTTTGAATGTTTGATAAAGTTACTAAGTTGAGTTTCACCTTCTATATCTAAGTATTTAATCATTGTATAATGTAGACTTTTCTCTGGCGTCATTTACTCACTCTCCATTTCGTATACTAAAGATATTGCTTATCCTTCATTAAATTGATAGAAATTTATAATCCTTCTATGTTAAAATTATAATCTACTAAGGTCCACTTATCATTAAATCCTCTACTCGGATGCCTCATTATTTTCTCATTACCATCTTTAAAACATTTCAACTTATGTTCATATTTCTTTAATATACCTTTAATCTTTCTCTTCTCAGTTATCTTTTCACCTCTTGTCCAAGCAATGATTATTATTGATGAATCTTCAAATGCTTGCTCTATATATTCAATATTAACACTTTCATAATCTTGATTTCTATATTTTAAATTATCAGGATTAGTAGACATATATGAAAACAAATTAACTATGGACATACCACTAAATCCATTATCAACAAGATAATTCATAACATTCATAACCGTTTGATCCATTTTTAGAGAATTAGCCTTGCTAGGATTTAACATTATGACTGCTGCGGTATTTTTACCTTCACTCCATTGTTTTTTTAACAGGTATCGATATGTATGTTGTCCATCTTTTAAAAATTTCACTTCTGTATTTATTTGCTTCTGGTCTGTCTCAATCATATTCTTAACTTCAACTATATCTTTAATTGTTTTCACACCCTTTTCACTTGTTCTCGCCTTAAACATTATCCTATTGATAATTATCGTTTAGAATAAACTCATTTCGATATCAGAAGCACGAAATTTTGATAAAAATATTTTCCCCCGATCATCAACATCTTTAAATTTAATACCCAACTCATTAAGATATGCTGCCTGACTTCTGAGAAATATTGTATATTCAGTTTCATACTTTATTACATTCTGCTTAGTATCATTTATATAACCATCTTTTCTTAAACTAAGAGCCGTTATACCATTAGGTTGTGTATGATTGCCTACTACACGGGAGTCCATCACTCCAAAATCATTTGGAAACAGGAACCGCATAAATGTTGTTGCTGTAGGTATTCTAACTCCTCCAATTCGGAAAAGTGACATATCCTTTTTCTCATATGCA